>NZ_JBLWEX010000052.1:0-9129 GCF_048323875.1 Yersinia sp. LJYL362 | reverse complement strand
GGCTAAGGTGACATCTAAAGCGGGGTAGGAGTAAGTAGCTGGAGCACCAACCCCTAAAAATTTTGCGATGCGGCGTAATAATTGGCCCATGCCTATATGCTTCTCTTTTAGCGTTTTCTGTATCCTAAACGCTTAGTGGCGCACAAGAAAGGGTTGTGCGCCACCGAGTTTTTATTGTTTAGGTTTAAAACGCAATAAGCGGTTAGCGTTGCTGACTACGGTAATAGAGGACAGTGCCATCGCCGCACCAGCAACTACTGGGCTGAGTAATGTGCCGGTGAACGGGAATAGAATACCCGCAGCAATCGGGATCCCCAGCGCATTGTAGAAAAATGCGCCCAGCAGGTTTTGCTTCATATTGCGCAATGTTGCTTTGGAAAGCTCAACAGCATCTGCAACTCCATGCAGGCTATGGCGCATCAAGGTAATAGCCGCAGTTTCAATCGCAATATCACTGCCGCCTCCCATGGCAATACCGACATCGGCTTGCGCCAGTGCTGGTGCATCATTGATACCATCACCAATCATGGCCACTTTATGCCCGGCAGCTTGCAGTTGCTTGATAGCTTCAGCTTTGCCATCAGGCAGGACACCGGCGATCACCTGATCGATACCTGCTTCTTTGGCAATGGCATTGGCAGTAATAGGGTTATCACCGGTTAACATCACCAAGTTGTATCCTCGCTGATGTAAACGTTGCAATGCGCTGATACTGTCACTGCGCAGCGGGTCGCGTATTGATAGCAGTGCCGCAGGCTTACCTTGTGCTGTCAGAATAACCGGAGTTGTACCACTTTCAGCTTGTTGCTGTATTAATGATTGCAACTCACTGGTATCAATCTGTTGCTCTTCCAGCAGGCGATTATTCCCCAGCAATAGCGCCACGCCATCAACCTCGCCACTAACACCTAAACCACGTAATGTGCGGAATTGGTTGACCGTTGCCAGTGTTAGCCCCTCGGCGCGTTGTAAAATGGCGCGTGCCAGTGGGTGATTCGATCCAGTTTCTAACGCGGCCGCCCATTCCAACGCTTGTTGCTCACTGACCCCATTAAAGGTATGAATGGCGACCACTTGCGGATGCCCTTCGGTCAGAGTGCCGGTTTTGTCGAATACCAAGGTGTCGAGATTACTGGCCTGCTGCAACGCATCGGCATCGCGTACTAATACCCCAAATTCAGCCGCCCGACCCACGCCCGAGATGATTGACATCGGCGTTGCCAGCCCAAGCGCACAAGGGCAGGCGATAATCAGCACTGTCGTGGCGACCACCAGGGTATAGACCAATTGCGGTTGCGGGCCGAAGAAATACCAAATCAGCCCAGCAATAACGGCAATGGCGACTACCGTTGGCACAAATACCGCGGAGATCCTATCGGCCAGCTTACCTATCTCTGGTTTACTGCTTTGGGCCTGACGCACCAGCTTAATGATTCGCGCTAATGTTGTTTGGCTGCCGATAGCATTGGCGCGAAACAGCACCGTACCATCCTGTACTTGTGTCCCGGCATGGACAACATCACCGGTGGACTTTTGTTGTGGGATAGGTTCGCCAGTCAACATGGCTTCATCCATCCACACCTCGCCTTGTACAATCTCACCATCAACCGGCACGCGGTCACCGGTGGTCAAACGCAAGGTCATACCCAACTGCACATCGGCCAATGGGATGAGTTTTTCACCTTCATCGGTGACCAGCCGGGCTGTCGGCGGTGCCAAATCCAACAAGCGCTCCAGCGCATTGGAAGAACGTTGTCTGGCGCGTTGTTCCATCGCATGACCAAGGTTGATCAGACCGATAATCATGGCACTGGCTTCATAATAAAGATGGCGGGCTTCCATCGGGAAGACATCCGGCCAGATATTCACCGTGATGGAGTAGATCCACGCTGCACCGGTACCTAGCGCTACCAGGGTATCCATGGTGGCACTACCATTTTTTAGGCTGACCCAGGCATTACGATAAAAATGCCCACCGGCAAATATCATCACCAGCAGAGTGATTATCCCAACTATCAGCCACGGCGTTTGAGTCTCAGGGGTTAGCGTCATGCTACCGCCAAATAGCCCCCATCCCATCAATGGGATACCCAATAACAGCCCCAGTGCTGCTTGCCACTGAAAACGCTTCATACTGGCTTGCGACATTTGCTGTTGGCGCTCGCGTCGCTCTGTTTCATCTTCAATGATTTCAGCACCATAACCGGCATTTTTGACCGCTGCAATCAGTGCCTCATTGCTAGGGTGACCGGTGACTAATGCACTGCGCTCCGCCAGATTGACTCGTGCGACCTCAACACCATCAACACTTTGCAGTGCATTTTGTACTTTAGATACACAACTGGCACAGCTCATCCCGGTCAGTAACAGCTGAACACTGTCATTGTCAGCAGGTTCTGCTAGCGGCTGGCTGGGTTGCGTATTTTTAATGTCAGTTGTCGCTGCCGGAATGGTTGAAGAGGCCGCTGCCAGATATTCCGGCGAAGATGGGGCTGAGTGAGTCAGCGGCTCAGTTTTTGGGGATTGCGCCCCCGGCAGTGTGGCGTGGTAGCCTGCTTGCTCCACAGCATCAATTAACGTTTGTGCCTCAACTTTGCCATACACTTTGGCATTGTCGAGGGAGACATCTGCTGCAATCACACCGGGAACGGCTTCCAGCGCTTTGCGCGTAGATTCGGTACAGTGCCCGCAACTCAAGCCTGATAGCTGTAATTCAATATCAGGAGTTTGAGCTTCCTCTGCCTGATAACCCGCTTGTTTAACCGTATCAATCAGTGTAGTGGTGTCGGCTTCACCCGTTACCTTGGCATAGTGAACATTCACTTCTGCATGATGAACATCTTCACGGCTTTCTAATGCCGTTTTTACGCGTTTGGCACAATTCATACAGGAGAGGCCGTGTAAGGCCAGCACTGTGGTTTGCAACATAGTTGACTCCTTATCGAGTAGGAACCTATCCATAAATTTGTCGGGATAAGTTTAGTCGGTATTCCCAGTCATATCGCTTATATAGGGCAATAACGGACTTTGATCTGTACAGGTTTTATTCCGCTTGACTGACATCCTTCCTTTCACTAATTATAGAGGTTAAACCTTCCAGCAAGGGGAAGGTCAAGGGGGAAGAATGAATATTAGCGATGTCGCAAAAAAAACCGGTTTAACCAGTAAGGCCATTCGTTTTTACGAAGAAAAGAAACTGGTGACACCGCCTATCCGCACGGATAATGGTTATCGAAGCTACAGCGCCAAACATATCGAAGAGTTAACACTGTTGCGTCAGGCACGGCAGGTCGGTTTTACATTAGATGAATGCCGCGAGCTGCTGGCATTGTTTCATGACCCCGCTCGCCACAGTGCGGATGTGAAAGCTGCAACGTTACAAAAGGTAGCGGAAATCGAGAAACATATTAATGATCTCAATCAGATGCGATTACGTTTATTGGCTTTGGCAGACGAGTGCCCAGGAGATGAGGGTGCAGATTGCCCGATTATTAATAACTTGGCGGGGTGTTGTCACGGGAGTGAGAAACAAAAAGTTGGCTAATGTTATGTGAAAGGCGTATCAAAATAAATACGCCTTTTCAATGTGTTAGTGGTGAACAGCCCTGACGTGCAAAGTATTGCCTTCCACTAAAATGACTTCAACTTCGGTGCCGACATTTAGCTCATTAGCGCTATAAATGCGCCAACTGCTATCACCCACTTTCATGCGGCCGTAACCATCAACTGTCGGTTCCGTCAGGGTAGCCCTCGTTCCCAGCAATTGATGATTACGTTGATTCAACATCGCGGGTTGCGGCTTGATACGCTTACTGAGCCAATACCACCACAAGATGGCTGATACGACTGTCAAAACAGCAAACAGTACGCCTTGCATCTCCCAGCTAAAGGGGAAAAGCCAGACCAGAATACCGACCACCACGGCTGCGACACCGCTCCACAGCATATAACCACTGGCCCCTAGCATCTCGGCTGCCAGTAATAGGCCGCCGAGTGATAGCCAAAACCAGTTTGGATTTGCTGCAATTTCCTCCAGCATGGTTATTTACCCCGGCTGTTTTTACTCTCACCAATCAGCTCTGCAATACCACCGATAGCACCCATCAGGTTGCTGGCTTCCAGTGGCATCATAATGACTTTGCTATTATTGGCCGAACCAATGTGTTGCAGGGCGTCGGTATATTTCTGTGCCACAAAGTAGTTAATGGCTTGAATATCACCGGCAGCAATAGCTTCAGAAACCATTTTGGTTGCCTGAGCTTCCGCTTCTGCCGCACGTTCACGAGCTTCTGCTTGCAAGAATGCAGACTGACGTTCACCTTCGGCTTTCAGAATTTGTGATTGTTTCTCACCTTCAGCACGCAGAATAGCCGCCTGACGAACCCCTTCGGCTTCCAGAATATCAGCACGTTTAGTACGTTCAGCCTTCATCTGGGCATTCATCGCAGAAATAAGTTCAGTCGGTGGGCGCACATCACGGATTTCAATACGGGTAATTTTAATGCCCCACGGGTTGGTGGCTTCATCGACGATGTGCAGCAGGCGGCTGTTAATGTTGTCGCGTTGGGACAACATTTCATCCAGCTCCATAGAACCCAAAACAGTACGGAAGTTGGTCATGGTCAGGTTGACGATAGCCAACTCCAAATTGCTGACTTCATATGCGGCTTTCACCGGGTCAATAACCTGAATAAAGCAGACAGCATCAATCGCCACATTGGCGTTGTCGCGGGAAATGATTTCTTGGGATGGAATATCCAGAACCTGTTCCATCATATTGATTTTACGACCAATACGATCCATAAATGGCACAACGATATTCAGGCCTGGCATCAGTGTTTTGGTATAACGGCCAAAACGCTCGACTGTCCATTGAAAACCTTGTGGGACGATTTTGATTGAGGAAAAGACCACAATCAGAGCTACAACGATAAGAACAGGGATAACCGTAAACATATTTAACTTCCTGTCAGCAATGATTTTTGTTTCTTAATATTACGTGACGGGGCGCTAAATGCCTAACGAAAGGCAGGTAAAAGCGTGTAAATGAGAGAAAGTCAGGTTGGGGCAGAATAAAACAGCGCGGGTTGGCCCCGCGCAGTAGCAAATAATGGTAACAGGTAGGGCGAAAAATGATCGTTAAGAGCGCCTGTTAGTACAGCAATGCATAAAGCTGACGGCGGTATTTAGCCGCCAGTGCATCGCCAGTGCCTAATGCGGCCAAAATATCCATTAATGTCTTACGCGCAGTACCATTCGCGGCAGCCAGATCTTGCTTCAAGTGGCCTAGCAACAACTCCAGCGCCTCTTCGTTACGGCCAACCTGATGCAGTTGCAGCGCTAACTGAACAGCCAGTTCGACATTATCCGGTTGTTCAGCGACTTGTTGTTGGAGTTGCTGGATTTCTGGTGTGTCAGCGGCTTGTTTGAGCAACTCGATTTGTGCAATCAGCCCCTGATAACGGCTATCACGGTCTTGCAGTGGTATGGTCGCCAATACGCTTTCGGCATCTTCGCTACGGTTGAGCTGAATTTGCGCATCAGCCAGTTGCAGCGCAATATCGCTGGTTTGCGGGTTATGGCTTTGTTGCATTAACTGCCAGGCATCTTTCAGCAATGGTAGTGCTTCTTGTGCCTTACCCTCGTTCATCAACTGTGCTGCTTCGGCTGCTTTCAACTCTTCAGGCTTCGGTAATACCCGTTGCAATAATTCGCGGATAACTTCTTCTGGCTGTGGCCCTTGGAAGCCATCAACCGGCTGTCCGTCTTTAAACAGATAAACGGCCGGAATTGAGCGCAAACCAAATTGTGAAGCCACCATCTGCTGTGCATCGCAATCGACCCGCGCCAGAATAAATTGGCCTGCATACTCAGCGGCCAGTTTATCCAGCACTGGAGTGAGTTGCAGACAGTGCTGGCTGCGTTCAGACCAAAAATAGAACAGCACCGGTACTGTCATGGACTGTTCTAAGGTCTGATGTAGGTTCGCTTCGGTAATATCAATCGTTGTAGGTGCTAGCATGAATTATTTCTCTCATCCGTTTTATACCCGTCATACTTCAAGCTGCATGTGTGTTGGCTGCTCTCATTCACCCGAATCATTGACTGGTGTCAACTCATCGGGATTCATTCGCTTGCCGCCTTCCTGCCACTCGAATTATTTAGGGTATAGCAGTTAATTGGGGCTAATTATGTTGCTTCAACCCTCATCACTATTATCAAGAATTGCCACGCAGGACTTTATCTAACATTCGGCCCGGTAATATGCGGCGCAGTATCGTCAATGCATGGGCCACTAAGGTGACCGGATAGCGCAATTGCGGGCGCGGGCTTTCCAGCGCGTGACGCAATTTCGGCAAAATCGCTTCTGGTGGCAGTGTAAAACGCTGCGCAATACCGGGGTTACTCACCGGCTTATCAACTTGGGCCTGATTCACATTTTGTGTGAAATGGGTGCTTATCGGGCCTGGTTCAATCAAACTGACATGAATTCCGCTGTCATGCAGTTCCATTCGTAATGCATCCGACCAAGCTTCTAACGCATATTTACTGGCGGCATAGGCACCACGGCCGGCAGTTGAAACCAATCCCATCACTGAACTGGTTTGAATAATGCGCCCTTCACCATGAGGTAGCATGGCGGGCAGTAAAAGCTGCGTCAATTGATGGGTGCCAAACAGATTGGTGGAAAATTGTTTTTCCAACTGCTGGCGTGAAATTGTCTGTAATGGGCCGTACAGGCCAAAACCACCATTATTAAACAAACCATACAAGCGCCCGCCAGTCAGCTCAATAACTTGTGCTGCCGCGCGTTCGACACTGGCACTGTCATCCAAATCCAGTTCAATACCTTCCAGACCCAACAGTATCATCTTTGCCACATCATCGGGCTTACGGCAGGCGGCGAGGACGCGATAGCCTCGGTTTTTCAAGTCTTGTGCTGCAACCAGGCCAATGCCGCTGGAACAACCGGTAATTAATACTGTTTTTTGCATAACTTTACCTGGTGAGTGGTTCTATTTGTTTGAACAAGTGTTATTACTGCTTACTAGTTACTAACGGCTTGAGTTGTTGCGCCATCCAATCTGCAATGAAAGGTTGCGCCTGTGCGTTAGGATGTAAACCATCATCCTGCATCCACTCTGGCTTCACAGCAACCTGTTCCATAAAGAAAGGTACCAATGGAATGCCAAATTGCTGTGCCAGTTGTGGATACATCGCACTGAAGGCATCAGTATAACGGCGGCCGTAGTTAGGTGGAATGCGGATTTGCATCAACAAAGGTTGCGCTTTTGCTTCTTTTATCAGATTGATAACTTGCGTGAGATCCCGTTGAATATCCTGCGGTGGAAAACCGCGCAGGCCGTCATTGGCACCTAATTCAATCAGTACCCAGCGGGGCTGATGTTGTTTCAGCAAGGCAGGCAGACGGGCTAAGCCCTGGGCCGCCGTATCGCCACTGATACTGGCGTTAACCACCTTTGGTAATGATGGGGTAGTCTGCCATGTTTTATCCAGTCGTGAAGGCCAGGCTTCGGCAATGGGCAGGCGGTAACCGGCGCTTAAACTGTCGCCGAGAATCAAAAGTGTATCGGTTGCGGCGGCACGCAAACTGAATAATCCCAATAGTAATAGGAAGGGAAGATGCCAGCGGAAAACGTTCTTGAAGTTCATCATCTTAATAAACACGTCGGTCAGGGTGAGCAACAGCTCTCCATCCTTACCGGAGTTGAGCTGGTTGTCAAACCCGCTCAGACAATTGCGCTGATTGGTGAGTCAGGTTCAGGTAAATCAACTTTGCTGGGAATTCTGGCGGGCCTCGATGATGGCAGTAGCGGTGAGGTGAGTTTACTCGGCCATTCTTTGACTGCCATGGATGAAGAAGGGCGCGCGCAACTGCGGGCAAAAAATGTCGGTTTTGTTTTCCAATCATTTATGTTGGTGCCGACACTTAATACATTAGAAAACGTGCAGCTTCCGGCGCTGTTACGTGGTGAAAGTGAGCGCGAGAGTAAAGTGCATGCCATTGAGTTATTAAAGCTGGTGGGCCTTGAGAAGCGCCTTCACCACCTTCCTGCCCAACTCTCCGGCGGCGAGCAGCAACGGGTGGCGCTGGCTCGGGCTTTTAGTGGTCGGCCAAAAGTGTTATTTGCCGATGAGCCAACCGGCAATCTTGACCGCCATACCGGTGACCGTATTGCTGACTTACTCTTTTCTCTTAATCGCGACTATGACACCACGCTGATACTGGTGACCCATGATGTGCAACTGGCTGGCCGTTGCCAGCGTCGGCTGCGGCTACAAGACGGTAAATTGTGGGAGGAAGCATGATTTGGCGCTGGTTTTGGCGTGAATGGCGCTCGCCCTCACTGCTGATTGTCTGGTTGGCATTAACTCTGGCTGTCGCTTGTGTACTGTCGCTAGGGACTATCAGCGATCGCATGGAAAAAGGGCTTAGTCAGCAAAGTCGTGATTTTCTGGCGGGCGATCGGGTGCTGAAGACGTCTCACCCAGCCCCGGAAGAGTGGTTGTTGGAGGCGAAAAAGCAGGGATTGTCTGTCAGCCGCCAGCTTTCATTTATGACTATGACTTTTGCTGGTGATCGCCCACAACTGGCAGATGTAAAAGCCACAGATTTAGCTTATCCATTGTATGGCAAGCTGGAAACCTCACCGACACAAGTCAAACTTGAGCCGGGAACCGCGCTGGTGGCCCCGCGGTTGTTGGCGCTGCTCGGCGTTAAAGTCGGCGACACACTAGAAGTTGGTGATACTTCGTTGAAAATCATTGGCGAAGTGCTACAGGAACCTGATTCGGGTTTTAACCCCTTCCAGACCGCACCGCGAATTTTAATCAATCTGGCGGATGTAGAAAAAACCGGTGCAATACAACCGGGTAGCCGTTTGAGCTATCACTATATGTTTGCAGGCCCAACGGAGGCTATTACTCAGTTTAGTGACTGGCTGACGCCGCAATTGAAACCGGATCAGCGCTGGTATGGTTTGCAAGAGTCGGGCGGTGCGCTGGGGAAATCCCTACAGCGCGCGCAGCAGTTCTTGCTGTTATCGGCGTTATTGACGTTATTGCTCTCCATTGCCGCTGTTGCCGTGGCGATGGGGCATTATTGCC
>NZ_JBLWEX010000051.1:0-9115 GCF_048323875.1 Yersinia sp. LJYL362 | reverse complement strand
GCGGCGGCATCTGATGCACGTATGGGCGGAGCGCTGTTGCCCGCGATGAGTAATTCCGGTTCTGGAAATCAGGGGATTGCCGCTACCATGCCAGTAGTGGTGGTGGCAGAACACGTCGGAGCCAGTGAGGAAGAGCTGGCGCGGGCGCTTATTCTTTCCCATTTGATGGCGATTTATATTCACAGCCAGTTACCCACTTTGTCTGCATTATGTGCCGCCACCACCGCCGCAATGGGGGCCGCGGCAGGGATGGCGTGGCTGCTGGAGCCGCGTTATGAACCGGTAGCATTGGCCATTGGCAGTATGATTGGTGATATCAGCGGGATTATCTGTGATGGCGCGGCCAACAGTTGCGCGATGAAAGTTTCCACCAGTGTTAGTGCAGCGTATAAGGCGGTGTTGATGGCATTAGACAGCAGCGGGGTTACTGGCAATGAGGGGATCGTTGCGGATGATGTCGATCAGTCAATTGCTAATCTGTGTGCGCTGGCCTGTGGTGCGATGCGGCAAACAGACAGTCAGATTATCGAGATTATGGCACGAAAGTGTCACTGTGATTAAGCGTTGATAAGTATAAATAACCGGGAGGGCAGTGATGCTCACCCGGCTTATTGTTATTGGCTTATGACACCAATTCCAGACCGGCGAGCCGTCGCCAGTAGCCATTACAATCGGCTTTATCGGCCAGTGTCAGTGGGTTTAATCCCAATTCGTTGGCGCGGAACTGATCAATGACACCCAGCGTTTCCATGCCTTGCGGCGAAAGACGGACGATATCCACCAAACCTTGCATGGAAATCAGATCGTTACCGAGGTTATAGCAATAGCCACTTTGGGTCTGAATCCCATTAAGGATAAACACCTGCTGGTCTTCCTGTGACAGCACCGGCCTACCTTGCGGATATTTAATGCAGCAGGTCTCACACTCGTCTTTAGCTCGATCTTCTGAGCGCGCAGTAAAGCAGCGGGCAGAATAAGCCAGCGGCAGATGACCGTAGCTCAATACCTCGACTTCAAACTGATTGCGGAACCCCAGCTCTTCACACTGTTGCAGCACATTAGCCAGCCAATCGCGTGAAAGCTCAACCGGCATACACCAGCGCATCATGCCCTGACGGTGCAAAATCCGCAGAGTATAGGCGTTGTAGCAATTGAGGGCATGACCGGCGACAAAGGGTAAACCGCGCTCCGCCGCCATATTGACCGCACCCAAGTCATTGGCTTCTAACAAGAAATCGCCGTTTTCGACATAGCGCTTTAATTCATTTAATTCTGACGGCGCTTGCAGCAGGGCCAGTGTGGAAATCACTACCTGTTTGCCGCTGGCGGCAACGTCTTTGGCGAGTGCTAACCAATCACCCACTTTCATTTCGCGGCGTTTGGTACAAACATTCTCACCAAGATAAATAATATCGGCACTGCTGCTGGCAGCGGCCTGATAAAAAGTTTCAATATCGGTTTTTGGCCAGTAATAGAGTACTGCGCCTAAGGCGTACTTCATATTTCCTCCGGCTACTGCCACTTGCGATGATAAGCGCCCAGGGTGGTTTGGGTGCCTTCGGACATAGCGCCCAGTTGTTCCATCCATTCTTCTTTGGCGGAAAATTGCGCAGGGTTGGCCAGATAGCGGTCAATCGCCTGCCGCCACACTTTCGCCACCTGGCTGACATAAGCTGGGCTGCGCTGACGCCCTTCAATTTTCACCGAGGCAATATTGGCGGCAAATAATTCCGGTAGCAGTTCAAGTGTATTGAGGCTGGTCGGCTCTTCCAGTGCATGATAGCGCTGCCCATCCACCAAATAGCGCCCTTTGCACAAGGTCGGATAGCCAGCATTTTCGTTATCTTCATAACGGTCGATCAGCACTTCATTGAGGCGAGACTCCATCCCTTGCGGGGTTTGCTGCCAGCGTACAAAGCGTGCCGGGGAGCAGGCACCGACGGTATTGGGTGATTCACCGGTCAAATAGGATGAAAGATAGCACCGCCCTTCAGCCATAATGCACAAACTGCCAAAGGCAAAAACTTCCAATGGAACCGGGCTGGTGCGGGACAGTTGTTTTACCTGATGCATGGATAGCACCCGCGGTAAAACCACCCGTGCGACATCAAAATGACGTTGATAGAAGCGGATAGCTTCATCATTGGTCGCTGATGCTTGTACCGACACATGGCGCTCAACTTCCGGGTAGCGTTCGGCGGCATATTCCAACATCGCCAAATCCGCCAGAATCAGGGCATCAGCCCCAAGTTGTGCCGCCATATCAACGGCCCGTTGCCAGCGGGAATAGCCATCAGGATGAGCAAACGTATTAATGGCGATATGCAATTTCCGTTTGCGGCTGTGAACGTAATTGACGGCTTCCTGTAATTTTTTATCGGTGAAATTCAGTCCGGCAAAATGGCGGGCGTTAGTATCATCTTTCAAGCCGATATAAACCGCGTCAGCACCATTATCGATTGCGGCCTTTAATGCAGGTAAATTACCGGCAGGACAAAGCAGCTCCATAGAATTTTCCCTATCCGAAGATGATAGTAGAGTTTAGCGAATGGCGATTTTAGTTAACCCGCCGTGAACTGACCTTGATTTAGGGCAGTTTCTTTCGCATTGGTGCCATTCTTCTGATATTTAGCAAGACTTTCAGAGACAACTTGGTGCAAAATTTATTGATATAACATAGTTACCTATTTATCTGGGTTAAGAGGAGTCAGCCTGTGTTGGGAGAACTACGAGCACGCCTTGTACGCCAAGGGCCAGCGCTGCTGCGGGGGCCGTTAAAACTTACGCCATTTGCTTTGCAACGCCAGGTGTTGGAGCAAGTGTTGGGCTGGCAATTCCGTCAGGCGCTGCTGGACGGAGATCTGGAGTTTCTGGAGTCTCGCTGGTTAAAAATTGAAGTGCGTGACCTCGCATTGCAATGGTTTATGACCGTGGAAAACGGTAGGCTGGTGGTGAGCCAACAGGCTGAGGCGGATGTTAGCTTCAGCGGTGATGCCAACGATCTGATTCTGATCGCTGCCCGTAAAGAAGATCCGGATACGCTATTTTTCCAGCGCCGGCTGCGAATTGAAGGGGATACCGAATTGGGCCTGTATGTGAAAAATCTGATGGATGCCATTGAATTGGAATCCATGCCGACGCTACTGCGAGTCGGCCTACAACAACTGGCGGAATTTATTGAAGCGGGTCAGCAAGAGGGTGCGGCGAGTACTTCCCGTACATTAGCATCGTGCTGATCCGGGTTGAAATTCCAGTGGATGCTCCGGGGATCGACGCCTTATTACGCCAGGCATTCAAGGGCGATGATGAAGCAGAATTAGTGCAACAATTGCGCGAAGATGGCTTACTGACGCTGGGTATTGTGGCAACCGATGATGAAGGCGGTGTAGTGGGTTATGCGGCATTCAGCCCGGTAGATGTGGGCGGCGAAGACCGTCAATGGGTTGCACTGGCCCCGCTGGCAGTGGAAGAAGGTCTGCGTCGTCAAGGATTGGCTGAGAAGCTGGTCTACGAAGGCCTCGACTCTCTCAATGAGTTCGGCTATGCCGCGGTGGTGGTATTAGGCGATCCCGCCTATTATCAGCGTTTTGGCTTTGTGCCAGCGGCCCGTCATCAATTAACCTGCCGTTGGCCTGATACTGAAGAAGCTTTTCAGGTGTATGCGTTGGCAGAAGATGCACTGACAGATGCTGATGGCGAAGTGGTGTTTTCTGCGCCGTTTAATCGGTTCTAACGTCTAGCAACGATACCAATGAAGAGGGCTGGTTCATCACCAGCTTTTCTTTTTGTTGCTTACTGAGCTGCTTGACCCGATATTCCAGCTTCAACGCCGTTGAGCGATCCCCTGCTTCACAATGAAATACCAGCGCTAACTCTCCTTTACCCCGCAGCGCTTTCGCGCCTTTTCCAGCTTGATGTTGCGTCAGTCTCCTGGCCACATCAGTGGTAATGCCGGTATACAGCATGCCACTGGTGGTGCGCAGCAGATAGAGATGCCAAAGGCTGTCCGACATAATCTTATTCCAGTCCGGGGGTAGCGGTTCGGAACATTATTACCGGAATTTCCCATTGCATCCTGACTTTTTTATCTGCTGGCACCTGATCAGTTTAAATTGGTTCTATTTGGCTCAATATGAACCATTCGATTACTTATTTAGTCTTTGTTGCAAATTCAAAGCGTGGTGAAACCAAACCGTACAATGTCCAACCGAGGAAGGTGACAATCGCACCCCAAGTCATGGCTTCCTGGCCGGAACTATAAAGCGCATAGAAGCTATACATCGCACCGATAAAGGCAATGATATTGGCTTTGCGCGCTTTTGCAGGTGGAACATTGGCGGTTTTCTGAATAATCACCAACGCTGCCATCGACAGAATATAAGGGATGATATTGGTTACGACGGCCAGATTGACCAGCACATTGAATTGTTTATTCAATGATGGACTAATAGTCATTAGTGACAAAACACTCTGGATGACAACAATAGTCAGCATCCCTTTGATTGGCGCATCAGCTTTACTGACTTTAGAGAAGATTTTCGGGAAGAAACCTTCATCGGCAGAGGATTTAAATACCTGAGCGATGGTGAACTGCCAGCCGAGCAATGAACCCACACAAGACATAATCATCAATGCCATGATGATTTTACCCACAGCCGGGGTAAACATATAAGCGAATGCCAGGCCAAATGGCGCTGTTGAGTTCGCCAAGTCCATATTAGGGACAATACCGGCGATGACGTTGGTCGAAATAATATAGATAACCGCTGCACCTAAAGTCCCGCCCAATACTGCAATCGGAACGTTACGTTCAGGGTTTTCTACGGCGTCGGTATTGGCACAGGCAGATTCCAGCCCCAGGAAAGCCCATAATGTCATTGAGATGGAAGAGCCGATAGCTTCAAAAGTAGGCACGCCATGTGGGTTCCATGCCGCCGCGTAAGCGGAGCCGCTAAACCAGAACCAACCAATAATCGAAATCCCCACTACCGGAATAATCACCCCCCAGATAGTGACACTACTGATTTGCCCGGTAATACGTGCGCCACCGAAGTTAGCCACCGTTGCCAACCACAGTACGCCGATAGTCGCGATACAAATACCCAGTGGCGTTAAGGTAGCACCCAGTAATTCAGTTCCGTACCCGACCGCCGATATGGCAATAGCGATATTGGCAATCAATAGAGACGCACCATAGGTATAGTTGGCCATGAAGTTGCCGGATTTACCGAAAGCGTATTCTGCATAACCGCCCATCCCACCCGATTTACGGCTGAACATCCCGCACTGGGCAAATGCATAAGCCAGCGCCATGGAACCGACGGCGGTGACTAACCATGAAACGATAGAAATCGTCCCAACTTCGGCGAGTTTGGTTGGCAGCATAATTATGCCTGACCCCATCATATTGACGGCAGTCAGAATAGTTAGCTGTACTACTCCCATCTTATTATTTGTTTTACTCATTTTTATTATCTCTTTTTAAATTTCAGAGACTGCGGGAATATTTTCCCGCAGGTTTGAGTTATTGGTGTTGTATAATAGAAATCTTCTTTTTTACTTGTTTTTCATCATATAGCCGTATGCGCGGTTCCATCCGTCTTCATCGACTTGTAAATAAACACCTTGTAATTCAGGTGCAAAGCCTGGCAATAAATTAATGCTTTCTTCAAGTGCCAGGAAATAACGTTGAGCAGCACCACCCCAAACTTCACCAGGGACAACACACAATACTCCCGGTGGGTAAGGAAGTGCGCCTTCAGCGGCAATTCGGCCTTCTGCTTTGCATAATGGAACTAATTCAGCATGTCCACGAACGAATTCAATATTGGCATCCTGAGGATTCATCATAACTTTAGGGAAATATTGTTTGCGGAACATTTCTTTTTGCAGCTGTTTAACATCGTAGCTGACATAAAGGTCATGCATTTCCTGACATAATTTACCGATGGTATAGCCTTTATAACGAGTTTCGTTATTACGATAAACTGTTGGTAATACATCACTCAGCAATGCATCTTCTTCAATGAAACGTTCAAAGCGAGCAATTTGCGCCACCAAATGTTGCATTTTCGCCAAGTCTTCTGCTGGCGTTAATAAGAACAGAATGGAGTTAAGGTCACATTTTTCTGGCACGATGCCATTTTCACGTAGGAAGTTAGCCAGAATAGTTGCCGGAATACCTGAAGCGGTATATTCGCCGGTATTGGTATCAATGCCTGGTGTAGTTAATAACAATTTACAAGGGTCGACAAAGTATTGTGATGCTTCATAACCTTCAAAAGCATGCCATTTTTCGCCTGGAATGAAATTAAAGAAGCGTAAATCTTGAGCCATAGCCTCGGTGTCATATTCTTGCCAAGGTTTACCATCAACTTCTACCGGCACAAAAGGTTTAATCATATTACAGGTATTTAAGATCATTTTACGGGCTTCAATACCGGTCTTCACACAATCTAACCACATGCGCTGACCACTTTTCCCTTCATGCATTTTCGCATTAACATCTAATGCTGCGAATAATGGATAGAATGGGCTGGTGGAAGCGTGCAACATAAAGGCATTATTAAAACGTTTATGGTTACAATAACGATCCTGGCCTTTAATATGTTTATCTTTCTTATGAATTTGCGAGGTTTGCGAGAAACCGGCTTGTTGTTTATGTACTGATTGCGTAACGATAATACCTGGATCGTTTTCGTTCAGTTCAAGTAATAAGGGTGAGCAATCTTTCATCATAGGAATAAACTGCTCATAACCGACCCAAGCAGAGTCGAACAGAATATAGTCACAAAGGTGGCCGATTTTATCCACAACCTGACGAGCGTTATAAATGGTACCGTCATAAGTGCCTAATTGGATAATCGCCAGGCGGAATGGGCGCGCTTCGTTGGCACGTTCTGGGGCTACGCTACGTATCTGTTCACGCAGATATTTCTCTTCAAAACAGTGAGCATCAATACCACCGATAAAGCCAAACGGGTTACGGGCAGTTTCCAGATAAACCGGTGTAGCCCCTGCTTGAATCAGTGCGCCATGATGGTTGGATTTATGGTTATTACGGTCAAACAGTACCAGATCACCACGGGCTAATAGGGCATTGGTGGCGACTTTATTAGAAGCTGATGTCCCGTTCAGTACGAAATAGGTTTTATCGGCATTAAATACTTTTGCAGCATGTTTTTGAGCATCACAAGGTGCGCCTTCATGAATAAGCAAATCGCCTAATTTGACGTCAGCGTTACACATATCAGAACGGAAAATAGTTTCACCGTAGAAGTCAAAGAATTGACGTCCAGCCGGATGTTTACGGAAGAACTGACCACCTTGGTGTCCCGGACAGGCAAAAGTAGAATTCCCCATCTCAACATATTTTTTTAATGTACTGAAGAACGGAGGTAGCAACTCTTTTTCATATTTTTCAGCTGCGGATTCCAGTTGTTTACCGTAAAAGTCAGTATTGTCACCGCACAGTTCAAATACCCCATTTAAAGATGGTAATACATCGGTATTCAGTTCTTCTTCACAACAGACAGCCGCAAAAATTGGAATATCCAGACCTAATGAATGAATGCTTTCAATGACACCATTATTAATGTCTTGAACAGAAAGTACCACAGCAGCTACATCAGTAAAATCGGTGTGTAAAACATCTACAACTTCCCGCTGTGATTCGAAACAAGGCATGGCAGATGTACTCGCCGCGATATTTAATTTTTTCATTTATTTTTCTCTCTTATTTTATTTAGGGTATATGAACCCGTCCAACATTTTTGCAAGTTGGATTTAGTCGTTTAATAAATTTTGTGTATAGCAGCCCGTATCAATGAATTAAAACTCATTAATAAGTAAGTCTGCTTTTCTGCGCAACACGTTGCCTTTATACCATTCCTTGTCTTTACATAAAAAAGACAGAATTTAAGGCGCAGTGATCCTCATGTCATTTAGCATTAATGACAAAGGTGACATTTAATTTTTACAGGATAGCTATGTTTCTGCTGAAAGACTTAAACACCAAGCCAATAGAAATTGAGTCGTAATTAGCAACAATCTATTCGGCGTTGAAATATTACTGTGTGTTGGTCTTTTCGGAGAAAGCAGACAATAGTTAACATAACGAAAAGATATCAAGAGATTTTCGTTGTTGTTAAAAATTGTGCATAGACAATGACTATCCAATAAAAAACGGATGTCATCGCAGGAGGGATATTATCTATAATGGTAATAAGAAAAATTAAAATAACTACGGTGCGCCGGCATCATCAAATGCGTTGTCCGCCTTATATGCGCCATTTTCTTGTTGTTATTTTCCATTTGTGTAAGGTCTCTGTTTTTTTAAACAAATTTCCGGTTTAAACAAGGATGTCGTTTTAAACAAGATTTTCTAAAAACGAACTGATGACGGCTATTTTAGTCATAACACTTATTCATTCTGTGACGAATGTCAT
The DNA here is from genome assembly GCF_048323875.1 of Yersinia sp. LJYL362. Taxonomy (NCBI): domain Bacteria; kingdom Pseudomonadati; phylum Pseudomonadota; class Gammaproteobacteria; order Enterobacterales; family Yersiniaceae; genus Yersinia; species Yersinia sp. LJYL362. Next base: position 668 of record NZ_JBLWEX010000051.1, on the reverse strand, counting down.
GTTTTTATCCGATTTCTAAATGACTTTTGACTAAAAAATGAATAAATAGCTATTTTTATTCATTTTAAACGTTATATATTCAAAACTGTACTGGATATTATGCAAAACAGTAAGGTTATATTTAACACGGCAGATACATTGTCAGAGCTATTATTATGCGATATTAGCAATGAGAGCGGGTTCTTAATTGAAATTGTATTTTATTTGTTAAGCCAAAATTATTTGTTACATCCAAATTTATACGGAAATATTGCATATAAATTCAAATTAAGCATATGCAGTAAATGTTAGCTAAATCACGTTATCAGGCTGTTGCTTGTCAAAGTCCCTATAATAAGGAAGGTTATGCTTGTCATCTTATTGTCGTTAGAGATAAATGTGGCAAAACAGGGGCAAAAGCTGCCCCTGTGAGGAGGAATTTAACTGAATAGCGGTAGTGCACTGGCGGTAAAGGGAATTTTTACCTGTATAACCTGCTGTTGACGAGTCAATTTGATAGATAAAATCTCGCCATCATTGTCCACTTGCACTTCCAGCAGCGGGTCGTGGTTATTCATATCAAATACGCAGGTAACCAGTGATTCAGGTTGATGATGACGCAAAATCAAATAACTGATATCACGCACTGACGGGTTTGCCGGGGCCAACCCCTGAAACAGAGTGGCATC
>NZ_JBLWEX010000050.1:0-9101 GCF_048323875.1 Yersinia sp. LJYL362 | reverse complement strand
AATTTCGAACATCCGATGAAGCTATCGACAGTGGCAATGAACTGACGATGACCATCAGTCACCCGCTACGCAGTGTGAAAGTCCCGGTTGGCACCTCGCTGTTATTTGCTTTGGAGCAACACAAAGTGCCAGTGATGGCCGCTTGTCGTGCGGGTGTTTGTGGCTCGTGTAAAACCCGCATTCTGCACGGTGAATACACCACCAGCAGCACCATGACATTGACACCGGAAGAAATCGCTCAGGGTTATGTTCTGGCATGCAGTTGCCAGTTGCAGGGGGATGTTCAGCTGGCTTAAGGCCTTTTCATGTCAGCCCCATAAATGCCTATTGCCCGCATTTATGGGGCAATTATATTGTTAATGGGGCAATAATCGTTAAACGCGCCATACTTTGACCTCATATACCCTAAATAACTCGAGTTGCAGGAAGGCGGCATCTGAGTAAGTCCCTGAAAGCTTGCATCAATAAGTGACCGGGGTGCGCGAAAGCAGTCAACGCACCAGCAGCTTGAAGTATGACGGGTATAGGATAATGACTCGCCATTAATCCTTGAGGGAACAACTATGAAGCAAACCGTGGCAACACTGGTCGCAAAAACGTTGGAACAAGCTGGCGTTAAGCGAATCTGGGGCGTAACCGGCGACTCACTCAATGGCCTGAGTGATAGCCTGCACCGCATGGGAACTATCGAGTGGTTGGGGACGCGCCACGAGGAAGTTGCCGCTTTTGCCGCAGGCGCGGAGGCACAACTCACCGGCCAGCTCGCGGTGTGCGCGGGTTCTTGTGGCCCGGGTAACCTACATCTGATTAATGGCTTATTTGATTGCCATCGCAACCATGTTCCCGTGCTGGCAATCGCCGCTCATATCCCCTCCAGTGAAATTGGCAGCGGATATTTTCAAGAAACTCACCCACAAGAACTGTTTCGTGAATGCAGCCACTACTGTGAATTAGTTTCAAATCCGGAACAATTGCCTCGCGTGCTGGAAATTGCCATGCGCAAAGCCATTCTTAACCGGGGTGTTTCAGTGATTGTGCTGCCGGGTGATGTTGCACTACAGCCTGCTCCGGAAGAAGCCGCCGTGGTGTGGCAAACGCCGAAACTGCCTTTGGTTCAGCCACTGATGAGTGAGTTGAATATTTTGGCCGAGATCTTGAACAAGGCGAAAAATATCACCCTAATGTGTGGCAGTGGCTGCGCGGATGCCCATGATGAAGTGGTGAAACTGGCTGAAATGCTACAAGCCCCAGTGGTACATGCGCTGCGCGGTAAAGAACATATTGAGTGGGACAATCCCTACAGTGTAGGTATGACCGGGCTGATTGGTTTTGCCTCCGGCTATCATGCCATGATGAATGCCGATACTCTGGTATTACTGGGGACACAATTCCCCTACCGCGCGTTTTATCCCACTCATGCAAACATCATTCAGATTGATATCAACCCCGGTAGCATCGGCGCTCACTGCCCGGTCAATATGGCACTGGTCGGTGATATCAAAACTACGCTGAGTGCGCTGTTACCCCAGTTAGACGCCAAAAGTGATAAGACGTTTTTGACCAAAGCCCTGGAGCACTATCGCACCACGCGCAAAGATCTGGATGGGCTGGCAACCGCCAATGATAACCAACCCATTCACCCGCAATATCTGGCGCAACAAATCAGCCGCCATGCCACCGATGATGCCATTTTCACTTGTGATGTTGGCACACCCACCGTGTGGGCTGCCCGCTACCTGGAAATGAACGGAAAGCGCCGTTTGCTGGGTTCGTTTAACCACGGTTCTATGGCCAATGCCATGCCACAAGCCATTGGTGCGCAAGCCACCGACCCGAATCGGCAAGTTGTGGCCTTATGTGGTGATGGCGGTTTCACTATGCTAATGGGGGATTTCCTCACCTTGGCACAGCTAAAATTACCGGTGAAAATTGTGGTATTTAATAACAGTGTATTGGGTTTTGTCGCCATGGAGATGAAAGCCGGTGGCTATCTAACCGATGGCACTGACTTACATAATCCTGATTTTGCCGCTATCGCTAACGCGGCGGGCATTAAAGGTATTCGGGTAGAAAAAGCCTCTGAGTTAGATGCGGCACTGGAAAGCGCTTTTGCCCATCCGGGGCCAGTTTTGGTCGATGTGGTCACGGCCAAACAAGAACTGTCGATGCCGCCACAAATCAAGTTTGAGCAAGCCAAAGGATTCAGCCTGTACATGCTGAGAGCTATCATTAATGGCCGTGGTGATGAAGTGGTCGAACTGGCCAAAACCAACTGGTTACGGTGATAAAATACCGTTCACTTCATAAAAACTCTCTCCGTTTTTCCTGCCACAGAGGCCGATTTTATACTGGCTTCTGTGGTAAACAATTGTTGTAATTTTCCCATCCAGTTAACAGTTTTCACATACTATCCAGATAAAAATTAAGCAGGTGCATGAGGCTGCTTTATTTCAATCCTCATACATAATGAACGGCGCAAAAATCATATTAAAATCGAGACTGTATTGGGGATAAATACAATGGCAAAAAGCACTATGTCAGATTTCTCACCCTCGGCTGAGCTTATCTGCATACTCAGAGCAAAGTCTTACAGTGAGAAAAGAGAGGGATACAAAACGGATGATTATATCTCGCTGTTAATTTCGCACTCTTTAACCTCTTTTTTTTCAATGACACAAAAATCATTTTTGATGCCGGGTAATATTCTCTCACCGCAGATACCTGCGGGCAGCTATGAATTTTTAATTAGCCGGATAAAATATATCGACGAGTTCTTCCAATTACGTGCCAGTGAATTTTCCAATATTTTTATTTTGGGCGCGGGCTTTGACTCCCGGGCTATTCGCTTTCAGAATCAGCTACAGCAAAACCGGGTTTATGAACTCGATCATCCGGTATCTCAAAAAAGTAAAATTGCTAAACTACAAGAGCTTAGTATTCCTACCCTCGAAAATTTACGCTATATCCCGATTGATTTTAATCAACAGAATTTAGCGCATATCTTGCAAGAACTGCCGATAAAAAAAGGAGAAAAAAACCTGTTTATACTGGAGGGGCTAGTGATGTATCTCCCGCCCAGCACGGTGGATACTATTTTTTCAGCTATCGATATCTATGCCCCCGCTGGCAGTGAAGTCATTTTCGACTATGTCTATGCCGATATCCTCGCCGGAGAGACTATTTCATATGGATCACAAGAAGTGTTCGAAGGATTAAAAAATATTGGTGAGCATTGGATCTTTGGCATAGAAAAAGGGCGTCTGGCGGCGTTTCTTAATAAGTATCATCTGAAATTGTATTGTGATGCCGATGCCAGCACATTGGAACAACGTTTCTTCATGAATAAAAAAGGCGAAGTACTCGGGAAGCTGAATACAGCACTGGCCATTGCTCATGGAATTAAATAAAAATCAGAACAAAATCAGCGAACAGACCTTGCTTGCGGGATGAATATCCTATTTAAAGCAAATAACCTTTTCTCAGGCTTTTTTGTTTTAATATTCTCGCTATGATGAAACAACTCTTTCCCTGTTCGCGAGAAAATTATGCTGATCGATTTACGCAGTGACACAGTAACGCAACCTGATGCCGCCATGCGCCAAGCCATGGCTAATGCCGAAGTCGGCGATGATGTGTATGGCGATGACCCGACGGTGAATGCTTTAGAAGCCCAAGCCGCCGAGTTATCCGGCAAAGAGGCCGCATTATTCCTGCCGACCGGCACACAAGCAAATTTAGTGGCACTGTTGACTCACTGTCAGCGCGGTGAAGAGTATATCGTCGGCCAAAAAGCGCATAACTACCTGTATGAAGCCGGTGGAGCCGCAGTGCTTGGCAGTATTCAGCCGCAGCCTATTGATGCAAATGATGACGGCACTTTACCACTGGATAAAGTTTTGGCCGCTATCAAGCCCGATGATATTCATTTTGCCCAAACCCGGCTGTTAAGTTTAGAAAATACCCACAGCGGAAAAGTATTGCCACTGAGTTACTTGCAGCAGGCATGGGAATTGACTCGTGAACAGAAACTGGCGCTACATATTGATGGTGCTCGTATTTTTAATGCCGCCGTGGCATTGAATGTCCCTCTGAGCAAAATCACGCAATATTGCGATACTCTGACAATCTGCCTCTCCAAAGGGTTGGGCGCACCGGTTGGCTCACTGCTGTGTGGCAGCGCTGAATACATCAAACGTGCGCGTCGTTGGCGCAAAATGACCGGCGGCGGCATGCGCCAGGCGGGCATACTGGCCGCGGCAGGGCTATATGCAGTAGAGCACAATGTAGCGCGACTAAAAGATGACCATGACAATGCCCTTTGGTTGGAGCAACAATTGCGTGCGCTCGGGGTAGAGATAGTGGCTCCGGGAGCGCAAACCAATGTGCTGTATATTAAACAATCTAGCGAATTCGCCGCCAAATTGGGCCCGTGGATGCGCGAACGTGGGGTATTAATCAGCGCAGGCCCAATCACCCGAATGATTACTCACATCAATATCAGCCGTACGGATTTGGAAAAAGTCGTCGCGTTGTGGCGCGAGTTTTTGGCCGAGCAGCGCTCATGACACCACAGCGGATATTGGTGCTGGGGGCCAGTGGCTATATTGGTCAGCATCTGGTACCGAGACTCAGTCAGCAAGGGCATGCGGTCACTGCGGCTGCCCGCCGTATCGAGTGGTTAAAAGAGCAACCCTGGCCGGGGGTCGATTGCCGTTTTGTCGACCTTTACCAGCCCTCAACCCTAATTACCGCGCTACAAGATATTGATGTCGTCTATTATCTGGTACATGGCATGGGTGACGGGCAGGACTTGATTGAGCAGGAACGCCTGGCCGCCACCAATATGAAAGTGGCGCTGCAACACAGTCCGTCAGTAAAACAGATCATTTATCTCAGTGCATTACAGCCGGATGATAACAGTTCCCCTCATCTGATTGCCCGCAAACTGACGGGTGAGCTGCTACGCCAAAGTGGCATTCCGGTGACGGAGCTGCGCGCCAGTATTATCGTCGGCCCCGGCTCTGCCGCTTTTGAAATTATGCGCGATATGGTTTATAACCTGCCAATTCTGACGCCACCGCGCTGGGTGCGCTCAAAGTCATCACCGGTTGCACTGGAAAACTTGCTGATTTACTTAACGGAATTGCTCAATCATCCGGCCTCAGAAAACCGCATTTTTGATGTCGCCGGGCCGGAGTACATTAGCTATCAAACCATGTTCGAGCGCTTTATTGCCATCAGTGGTAAACGGCGTTGGCTGGTCCCCATCCCGCTCCCTACCCGCTTTATCTCGGTTTACTTCATTAATATGGTCACGTCGGTGCCCACGTCAATTGCCAGCGCATTGATTGAAGGGCTGAATCACGATCTACCTGCGGATGGTGAGGCTTTACAGGCACTTATCCCCCAGCAACTGATCAGTTTTGACGATGCGGTCAAAGAGACATTACGCCGTGAAGACGAAGTGGTGGATTCCCCTGATTGGGGTTATGACCCCGAGGCTCGCGCCCGCTGGCGACCGGGTTATGGCTTTTATCCCAAACAAGCCGGCTGCCAACTCTATACCTCTGCTTCCAGCGAAGCACTGTGGCATGTGGTACAGCAAATTGGTGGCAAAGAGGGTTATTTCTATGGGAATCCGTTATGGAAAACCCGCGCCTGGATGGATGATCTTGCCGGTGGAGGTGTCGTTTATGGCCGACCTGACAGGGAAACGCTGGAGTTAGGTGACCTGATTGATGGCTGGAAAGTTATCACGCTCAAACCATTACGTCAGTTGGCCATGATGTTTGGCATGAAAGCACCGGGGCTTGGGCGACTCACCTTCACTATCAAGGATTTAGGTGGGCGGCGTAGTTTTGATGTTCGGGCATGGTGGCACCCGGCGGGCTTTAATGGATTACTGTATTGGTTTGTGATGATGCCCGCACATCTGTTTATTTTCCGCGGAATGGCAAAACGCATCACCACTTTAGCAGTGCAATATGACCGCGAACGCAACCACAAGAGCGACGAATAACACTGCAAATTCAAGTAAGCACAACATCCCCAAATTAATTGGAATTGCAGCTAGGCGGCAAACGAATGAACCCCGATGAGCTTACATAAGTAAGTGATTTGGGTGAATGAGAGCTGCTAACAACGCTGCAAATTCAAGTAAGCAGGGGATTCTGATTGCATAGCGCTGCATTTCACGAAAGAATGGCATCTTATTTGCTGGATGAATAAATAAAAGCTCTAGCATTCTGATTTTTGGTGGGAACCGAATTCGCTATGAAGGTATTGGTCACCGGTGCAACCTGTGGGTTAGGCCGAAATGCCGTTGAATATCTCCGTCGTCAGGGTATCAAAGTTATCGCCACCGGCAATAATCCGGCGATGGGCGTATTATTGACAAAAATGGGCGCTGAATTTATTCATGCGGACCTCACGAATCTGGTTTCCTCGCAGGCAAAAGCCATGCTGGCCGATGTCGATACACTGTGGCATTGCTCCAGTTTTACCTCGCCGTGGGGTACCGAGCAGGCTTTCGAACTGGCCAATGTCCGCGCCACACGCCGCCTGGGCGAATGGGCTGCGGCTTATGGTGTGGAGAATTTTATTCATATCTCCTCACCGGCCATTTATTTCGATTATCATCACCATCGTAATATTCAGGAAGACTTCCGCCCAGCACGTTTCGCCAATGAATTCGCGCGAAGCAAGGCCGCGGGAGAGGAAGTGATTCAGCAATTAGCGCTGTCCAACCCGCAAACCCATTTCACTATTTTGCGCCCGCAGGGTCTCTTCGGCCCGCACGATACCGTGATGTTGCCGCGTCTGCTGCAAATGATTAAGTATTATGGCACGCTGCTGCTCCCCCGGGGCGGAGATGCGCTGGTAGACATGACCTATCAGGAGAATGCCGTCCATGCGATGTGGTTGGCAACTCACAGCCAAAATATGCAGTCTGGCAGAACGTATAATATTACTAATCAGCAACCCCGTCCGCTGCGCACCATCGTGCAACATCTACTGGAAGAGTTGGATATGCCCTGCCGTATTCGCTCAGTGCCCTACCCGATGATGGATATCATGGCCCGAGCCATGGAGAAACTGGGAAATAAAGCCGAAAAGGAACCAATATTGACCCATTATGGTGTCGCTAAACTTAATTTTGACCTGACACTGGATACCCAGCGTGCAGAATTAGAATTAGGCTACCGCCCGCAGGTGTCATTGGATGAAGGTATTATCCGCACGGCCCGTTGGTTAAAAGAGCACGGCAAGCTCAACACGCGTTAACTCCGCAGATTCTTTGGGTCTATACTACAATCACTTTCATAACAGATTCTTTCACTTAAGGTCATCATATGAAAAAGAAAAATATTGCCCTGATTCTTCCTCTTGCCATTCTGCTGAGTGCCTGTAGCAATACCGTAGACCCGGCATATAAAGATATCAGCAGTCGTGCCGCACCTTGCATTGACGGTGGGCCGGACCGGGTAGCGCAAAAATTCTATGACCTGCGGGTTCAGCAAATCGGCAATCAGAGTGGCTTGCCCGATGATAATCTGTCAGCCCAATTTCGCCCTTATCTGAGCCTGGCTCTTTATGAACACATTCAAACAGCCAGAAAGCAAGCAGGGAATCGCACCTCTTCTACGGTAAATAATACCCAAACTATCAATGGCGATATCTTCACCAGTTTGCGTGAAGGTAACACCAGCGCGGATGTTGCCAGTGCTTCAACCATTCCTAATACCGATGCGCGGAATATTCCATTACGCGTCAATTTGACGCACCAGTCGGCAGGTGGGCAATCAGTGATGTGGCAAGACGAAGTGTTGATGATCCGCGAAGGAACCTGCTGGGTCGTCGATGATATCCGCTTTATGGGCGTCTCTGCCCCGGCCAGCAGCCTGCGCCAACTTCTGGGTGATCACTAACCAGCCCAAAATGCAGCCAACACCCCCGCAATTTGAAGGAAAAGGAGTATCCCCTATAGATTTCGAATTGTAGGTAGGCGGCAAGCGAACGCATCCCGATGAGCTTACTCAAGTAAGTGATTCGGGTTAGTGAGAGCAGTCAACACCCCTACAATTTGAAAGATGACGGGGATCGCTCTGTCAGATTTATTCATCGCATGACAAATTCCCTCTGATAGCATTCAACTCCAAATGTTATGCTGTTTTCTGCCCCTGATGCTGGTTATTAATAAATTTTAACGCACAAAGATTGCATAAGTATGCCGCGGAAGTTACCATTCACGACATCATTGGCTATTCAGATTTGGCGCATGAGTATTCAACTTAACGGAATTAACTGTTACTACGGCGTACACCAGGCGCTGTTCGACATTACATTAGACTGTCCTGCGGGCGAAACCTTAGTGCTATTAGGGCCAAGCGGTGCCGGTAAAAGCTCATTATTGCGTGTGCTTAACCTGCTGGAAATGCCACGTTCAGGAACTTTACAGATAGCAGGTAATCACTTTGACTTTTCCCAGGCTCCAGGCGCAAAAGCTATTCGCGAATTACGCCAGAATGTGGGGATGGTCTTCCAACAATACAATCTTTGGCCACACCTCTCTGTCATACAGAATCTGATTGAAGCCCCTTGCCGCGTGCTGGGTCTGTCAAAAGATGAGGCTATGGCGCGGGCAGAAAAGTTACTGACCCGTCTGCGTTTGACTGATTTTGCCGATCGCTTTCCGCTACACCTTTCGGGGGGTCAGCAACAGCGTGTGGCCATTGCGCGCGCGTTGATGATGGAACCGCAGGTTTTGTTGTTTGACGAACCGACTGCGGCGCTTGACCCAGAAATCACAGCACAAATTGTTAGCATTATCCGTGAATTGGCAGGAACCGGCATCACTCAGGTGATTGTCACCCATGAGGTTGAAGTCGCCCGTAAAACGGCCAGCCGTGTGGTTTACATGGAAAACGGCCACGTAGTCGAACAAGGTGATGCCAGCCACTTTACACAACCAACCACTGAAGCTTTTGCCAGCTATCTGTCACATTGATATCTATTTGGGAATTTGCGATGAAAAAATTAATAATTGCTGCCGTCCTTGCCAGTATCAGTTTGTCCGCCTCTGCCGCTGAAACTATTCGTTT
>NZ_JBLWEX010000049.1:0-9046 GCF_048323875.1 Yersinia sp. LJYL362 | reverse complement strand
TCAAAGAAGCGGTGCTGCAACCGGCAACTCAAGAAGAGATAGACAACACTGTCGCAGTAATGGGTGGCGAAGATTGGCAGATGTGGATTGATGCACTGCTGGAAGCTGGCGTGTTGGCCGAAGGCGCGCAAACCACGGCGTTCACCTATCTGGGCGAAAAAATCACCCATGATATCTATTGGAACGGCTCTATTGGCGCGGCCAAGAAGGACTTGGATCAAAAAGTTCTGGCGATCCGCGATAGCTTGTCTGCTCATGGCGGCGGCGATGCGCGTGTTTCAGTGTTGAAAGCGGTGGTCACTCAAGCCAGCTCTGCAATTCCAATGATGCCACTGTATCTGTCACTGTTATTCAAAGTGATGAAAGAGAAAGGCACTCATGAGGGTTGTATCGAGCAGGTTTATTCACTGTATAAAGATAGCCTGTGTGGTAGCGCGCCACATATGGACCAGGAAGGTCGTCTGCGTGCAGATTACAAAGAACTGGATCCTGAAGTTCAAAACCAGGTACAGCAGTTATGGGATCAGGTGACCAACGACAATATTTACCAGTTGACCGATTTCACCGGCTATAAAACCGAGTTCTTAAATCTGTTCGGTTTCGCCATCGACGGTGTGGACTATGAAGCAGATGTTAACCCTGCGGTGAAGATCCCTAATTTGATTCAGGGCTAAACTCAGGTTTATATCGCAACAACCCACTGTGTATGATGCAGTGGGTTGTTAATCTACAGACCGCCCCCTCTCGTTATTCCATCTGGATATAACATCTCCATATCCTATATATAGATAATGGATAAGCTAAGTCTATATTCTTCGTTTACGGAGAACCCAATAGCCTGCAACCTTGTGAATAAATTCCTCTTTAGAATCTGAATTAATATTTATTCCACAGGGAAATGATGATGAAAATACGTTCGCTGGCAATAGCCTTATCTGGTTTAATTATTTTAACCTCATTGAATGCCCACAGTGAGGAGAAGAAAGTGATTAAATTAGGATTTAATCCTGGCCCCTATAAAGAGCAATTTGAGAAAGGCGTAGCACCTTATCTCATCAAGAAAGGCTATAGCGTCGAATATAAAGACTTCAATGATGGAATTCAGGTCAATAACGCCGTCAGTACTGGTGAAATTGATGGCAACATCATGCAGCATCCCATTTATCTACAAGCGATAAATGAGCGCTTACGAATTGATAATACAGGGATTGTTCAGGTTCCAACCCCACCAATGGGTCTCTATTCTAATAAGCATAAAAAAGAAGATAAGCCTAAAGATGGTGCATGGATTTCGGTCCCAAATCAGCCCTCAAACGAATACCGGGCAGCGCTGTTACTGCAATCTATTGGCTGGATAAAGCTGAAAGAGAAAATTGATCCGGCCACCTTCTCGCAAAAAGATATTGCAGAAAATCCTTATCATTTAGTCATCAAAGAAATGGATAACGCTCAACAAGTCAGAGCATTACCTGATGTCGATTACGGTGCTATCCAAGGCAATTTTGCGGTTTCTAATGGAATAAAACTGACTTCTGCCCTGCAACTTGAAAAACCCACCACTCAGTTTGTTAATGTGGTGACCGTTGCCGGTAAAAATAAAGATGCCGAGTTCGCCAAAGATATTATTGCAGGATATCACTCTCCTGAATTCAAAAAATATATTCTGGAAAACGAGAAGTACACAGGTTATATGCTGCCTGATTATCTAAACTAATGGAATAACAGATGATTGAGCTTCAGCATATTTCTAAAACCTTTGAACGTAAAGGTATAAAACTACAGGCACTTAGTGATGTTAATTTAACCGTCGAGGATGGCGATATATTTGGCATCATTGGTTACAGCGGTGCAGGGAAAAGTACCTTATTGCGGATGGTCAATTCACTGGAAAGCCCAACGGCCGGAAATGTCATTATTGATGGCAAGAACCTGCATGATTTCAGCCAAGAGCAACTCCGGTTATTGAAAAAAAATATTGGCATGATATTCCAGAACTTTAATTTACTGGAATCAAAGACTGTTTTTAAAAACGTCGCGATGCCACTTATTTTATTAGGGAAAAACAAAAAATTCATTCAGGTACGTGTCGCTGAACTGTTGGATTTTGTCGGGCTGGGGGATAAAAGTCACAGTTTTCCTAACGAATTATCAGGCGGGCAGAAGCAACGGGTCGGTATTGCCCGTGCGCTGGCAACCAACCCCTCTATTCTGCTGTGTGATGAGGCCACCTCATCGTTAGACCCCCAAACTACCGCTCAGATCTTGTTATTACTGAAGAAAATAAATCAGCAATACAATATTACGGTTTTACTGATTACTCATGAAATGTCAGTTATTCAAAAAATCTGTAATAAGGTGGCGGTCATGGAAAACGGCCAGGTGATTGAGCAAGGTTCAGTATTGACAGTTTTTGGTCATCCAACGCACCCCACAACCATTAATTTTGTTCGTACCGTCATCAAGGACAGTTTGCCAGAAAGTGTAAGGAAATTATTGGATAGCAGCCATGCTGGCCGACAATTCCGTTTAGCATTTGTCGGGGCGATAGCCACACAACCGGTCATCAACCAGCTAATTAGGAAATACGATATTGGCGTCAATATTCTGTTTGCCAACATGTCAGAAATACAAGACACCACATTGGGCCATATGGTGCTGTTATTAACTGGCGAGAATCACACCATTGATAGTGCCGTTAATGACTTGGCAGGAACAGGAATTGATATACAGGAAATAAACTGATGATCGAAACAGCAATTACATTAGACCAATTCGTCCAGGCGCTACACGACACCTTGGTTATGGTCAGTATTTCATTGGTGATAGGTTCCCTTATTGGTATTCCCTTAGGCATTTTACTGGTAGTGACCCGGCCTGGCGGATTAATTAAGAACCGCACTTTTTATAATATTCTTAATCCCATTATCAATATCATCCGATCACTGCCTTTTATTATTTTGATGGTCGCTATTATCCCGCTCACCCGTCTTATTGTGAATACCACCATAGGAACACCGGGGGCGATTGTACCGCTGATTATTTTTATCGCGCCGTATATTGGCCGCTTGGTGGAAAACTCTCTGCTGGATGTTAATCCCGGGATTATGGAAGCGGCGAAATCAATGGGAGCCACTCCATTACAAGCCATTTGGTATTTTTTACTGCCCGAAGCACTGTCATCTTTAATATTGGCGCTGACCACGGCCACCATTGGTTTGATTGGTGCGACCGCCATGGCGGGCACCGTCGGCGGCGGCGGGATTGGTGATTTAGCCATTACTTATGGTTATCAGCGCTTTGATACTTTCGTCACTGTGACCACGGCCATTGTATTGATTATCACCGTGCAGTTAATCCAATCACTGGGAAATTTATTTGCCAGTAAAATTCGCCGTGAGTCATAAATAAAACTGAGGTTAATGATAAACCCAGTGGCAAGCCAGGTGTGTGAAGGGGCGACTGCTCCTAGGGGCGCTTCGGTCGCTTACGCGACTACGACCCCAACGGAACATTTCCCCTTCAATCGACTTAGCCAGCATTCTTAACCCCTTCTGATATTCAAAAGGGGTTAAGTTTTTTTGGCATAACAGCAATATATACCCTAAATAATTCGAGTTGCAGGAAGGCGGCAAGCGAGATACAAATCGGTCGGGAACCGATTTGAACAGCATTTATGCTGCCCGCAGGGTGAGCCTCAGGGATGAGGCTCAGTAATCCCGATGAGCTTACATAAGTAAGTGATTCGGGTTATTGAGCGTAGCCAACGCACATGCAGCTTGAAGTATGACGGGTATAAAAGATAAACCCCCTTTTTTCGGCCCGATGCAGTTATAATCGCTGCATGTAAGCTATCTCTCACGGAGACGACAAATTTTGACTATCAGAAATTTTAACTATCACATGACTCATTTCGTCATCAGTGCTCCGGATATTCGCCATCTGCCACGTGATGAAGGTATTGAAGTGGCATTTGCTGGCCGCTCAAATGCAGGTAAATCGAGTGCTCTCAATACATTAACGGGTCAGAAAGGTCTGGCCAGAACCAGTAAAACGCCGGGCCGTACTCAGCTGATTAACTTATTTGAAGTGGTTGAGGGTGTGCGTCTGGTCGACTTGCCGGGTTATGGCTATGCCGAAGTCCCGGAAGAGATGAAACTCAAGTGGCAACGCGCACTAGGAGAGTATTTACAGAAACGTAACTGCCTGAAAGGATTGGTTGTGTTAATGGATATTCGTCATCCGCTAAAAGATTTGGACCAGCAGATGATTACCTGGGCAGTCGCTGTGGGTACCCCGGTTATGTTGTTGCTGACCAAAGCAGATAAACTGGCATCTGGCGCTCGCAAAGCCCAACTGAACATGGTGCGGGAAGCTATCATTCCATTTATGGGTGATATTCAGGTTGAAGCGTTTTCATCATTGAAAAAGATAGGTGTCGATAAATTACGCGAAAAACTGGATACCTGGTTCAGCGAAATTCCGCCAGAAGTCATGATTGACGAGTATGACGACGAAGAAGGCGAGTAATTGATGGTAAAAGCAGCCCGTAAGGGCTGTTACTTCAGGAGATGATGCTCAGATCTCCGCTTCAGGTTTCTCTGATCCCCGCAACGACGCTTTCCTTCAGCCAATATTTCGCCCATTCTCTGGCCTATTTTCTGACAAAAAACCAATAAAAAACGCCCCAGTCAATAAATGACTGGGGCGGCTAATATACAGCCAAATCCGATTACGTGAAGTAAAAGGTCTGAAAGATAGAACATCTTACCTCTGTACCCTACATCTGTAACTCTACATCATTTTTTCGCAAGGCAAAAGAATTTTTTGTTGTATAGTTACACAAATTGGCACGATTCAGCGCGCATCACCCCCGCATTATCGCGCCTAAATGTAGCTTAATTACATAAAATGCTTTATTTATCACCACTTACCCATACAACTAATGAGCTTGATCCCAGTTATAACCCACACCAACATCAACTTTTAATGGCACGGCCAGTTGCATGCTTTGTTCCATCAGTTCGCGGATCTTCTGTTCAGCGCTTTCCAGCACACTCTCATGCACTTCAAAGACTAATTCATCGTGTACTTGCATAATGACCCGCACCAAAGGCTCAGGCTCTTGCTGTAACCAGGCATCCACCGCAATCATTGCACGCTTAATAATATCAGCAGCGGTCCCTTGCATCGGCGCATTGATAGCTTCACGTTCAGCCGCTTTACGGCGAGTTGCATTCCGTGAGTGAATATCAGGTAGATAGAGACGACGGCCATCCAGAGTCGTGACATAACCTTGTTCGGCGGCTTGTTTGCGGGTGCGCTCCATATATTCCAACACACCTGGATAGCGCTCAAAATAGAGATCCATATAGCGCTGAGCTTCCCCACGAGGAATATTTAGCTGCCGCGCCAAACCAAACGCACTCATGCCATAAATCAGACCAAAGTTGATAGCTTTCGCACTGCGACGTTGCTCATTTGTGACTTTTTCCAGTGGCAAACCAAAGACTTCAGCCGCAGTCGCACGGTGGATATCCTTGCCAGCAGCAAATGCTGCCAATAACCCTTTATCCTGCGACAAATGAGCCATGATACGCAATTCAATCTGTGAATAGTCAGCCGCCATGATGCGGTAGCCTTCTGGCGCAATAAAGGCCTGACGTATACGACGCCCCTCTTCATTTCGTACCGGAATGTTTTGCAAGTTAGGATCACGGGAAGATAAGCGCCCGGTGGCAGTAACAGCCTGATGATAAGAGGTATGGACACGCCCAGAAACCGGGTTAATCATCAATGGCAGTTTATCGGTATAAGTACTTTTCAGCTTCGCCAAGCCCCGATACTCGAGAATAACCTTCGGCAGAGGGTAATCCAGCGCCAACTCGGCCAGCACCTCTTCGTTAGTTGAAGCAGCGCCACCAGGGGTTTTCTTCAAGATAGGCAGTTTTTGTTTTTCATACAAAATGACTTGTAACTGCTTTGGTGAGGCGAGATTAAAAGGCTCTTCAGCCAATTCGTGCGCTTGTTTCTCTAACTCATCAAGACGAATAGTCAGTTCTTTGGAGTGCGCCGCCAATATATTCTGGTCAATCAATACGCCAGTTCGCTCGATACGGGACAAAATAGGCAGCAGCGGCATCTCAATCTCTTGGAATACCCGCTTTAGACCCTCACTTTGCTGTAATTTTGGCCACAACACTAAATGCAACTGTAGGGTAACATCCGCATCTTCTGCCGCATAAGGCCCAGCTTGCTCTAACGCAATTTGGTTGAAGGTGAGTTGGTTTTTACCTTTACCGGCGATCTCTTCGAAAGTAATGGTCTTATGGTTGAGATAGCGCTCCGCCAGGCTATCCATATCATGTCTGCCGGCAACACTGTCTAAAACATAAGATTCCAACATGGTATCAAAAGCAATACCACGCAGATCAATGCCATAACGTGCCAGCATGCTTTGGTCAAACTTAAGATTCTGACCAACTTTCAGTGCCTTATCATCTTCTAGTAAGGGTTTAAGCTGGGCCAGAACCCAATCCCTATCAAGCTGAGCAGGGGCATCCAAATAATCATGCGCTAATGGCAGGTAAGCTGCTTCACCCGGTGCCACGGCAAAAGAGAGGCCAATTAAATTACTGCTGAGGGTATCAAGGCCGTCAGTTTCAGTATCAAAAGCGAAAACCTCTGCCTTTTTAAGCCGCTCAATCCAGTCGCTTAAAGATTTCTCATCCAAGATAGTCTGATAATTTTCTTGTGAGAGCACGGCGGACACTTCAGCCACAGGTGCAGACTCTGGTGCTGCAAAAGCTTTATTGCTTGCCTGCGCTGTTGGCCTATCTTTTTTACTATCCAGCCATTTGCCAGCCTCTACATCCGCGAGCCAGCGCTTAAACTCATAACGACTGAATAATTGATGTAACTGATCATCATCCGGTGCGGAGACGTTCAACTCATCACACGTTATATCCAGTTCAACATCTGTTTTAATCGTGGCTAATTTATAGGAGAGATAGGCAACATCTTTATTCTGCTCTAATTTGGCAGACATCGTTTTTGCACCACGGAATGTCAGCGTGGGTATCTTATCCAAATTACTGAATAACGAGTCCAATCCACCCAGACCTTGCAATAAAGCCTGCGCCGTTTTCTCACCAACACCCGGCACTCCCGGAATATTATCAGAGGAGTCACCCATCAGGGCGAGAAAATCAATAATCAGTTCAGGAGGAACGCCATATTTTTCGCACACTTCCTGTGGCCCTAAAATAGCATTATTCATTGTATTGATAAGAGTTATATTTGGCGTAACTAATTGCGCCATATCTTTATCACCGGTACTGATTAATACGGCATGACCTGCTTTTTCAGCCTCTTGTGCCAAAGTACCAATAACATCGTCAGCCTCAACACCGGAAACAACCAATAAAGGCAACCCCATAGCCTTAACCATTTGGTGAAGTGGCTCTATTTGAGCGCGCAAATCATCGGGCATCGGTGGGCGATGAGACTTATATTCCGCAAAAAGCTCATCGCGAAATGTTTTACCTTTGGCATCAAAAACCACAGCGACATGGCTTGGTCGGTATTGCAGCAACAGACTGCGCAACATGTTCAACACGCCATACATCGCGCCCGTTGGCTCACCTTTGCTGTTGGTTAGCGGCGGAAAGGCATGGTAAGCACGATAGAGGTAAGAGGAACCGTCTACGAGGATTAATGGGTTTTCTGCAATCTGGGCCATAGAGTTTCTTCATCTTTATTCAGCAAGGTCTGACGCTAAGAATGCCATAGCTAGCAGCAAGAGACGAATTTTAGCGTCCATTCTTGTGCGAGAGAGAGCATTTTTACATTGTGATCTTAAAGATCTAACCTGTGGATAACTTTGTGAGTAAAAGCATGAGCAGATTATATCTTTTTGCTTTTTTTTCGTGGGGTAATATTTTAAATGATAACAATCAGTTAGTTATGATAATTTATTTCTTATTTTATTGTCATTATTTCGTTATCTAAATTGTGGATATTACTTATTCAGTTACCATCGTAAGGCCTGTAAATTTTACTTATCGTAAATTTATCGGCGCAGATTTTTTTATTCCCTCGCGCAAACTCATCTTTATCTTTTTTGTACCTTAAATATTGGCGATTACCTATCACTGAAATAGATAAACCAATCAAAAACAACATTAAGACTAATAAGTATCGGCATTCGGTAGAGTGGCTATCACATTAGATAACATGATGTTTTTATAGTGGGATAGAAACAGATTTGAAGTATGCGGATATTTGATAACGGAAAGAGGGGCTAATAAAATCCAGCCCCTCTTTTTATACAATTACTTCTGAGTCAGCAGAAACTTAACGACATCTGCATACTGTTTAACATAGGTATCCATTGAGCTGGTATCCATGCCATCATTCTTAATCATATATTTGCCATTAACAAACATCGCTGGTACACCACGTAGTTGTAAATCTTCAGCGGCTTTTTGCTGCTGAACAACCAGTGATTTAACCACAAAGCTGTTTAATGCTGCATCATAATCTTCGCCACTCACACCCGCTTTGATAAAGACGTTACGGATATCATCCGGGGTTTGTACCGTTTGTGTTTTCTGTACACCTTCAAACATCAATGGCGTGATTTTCTCTTCAACACCCAATGCCATAGCAACAGCCCATGCTTGAGAAAGTTGCTTGCCCAATGGGCCAAGGAACTCAACATGGTAACGAGTCATTTTAGTCCCTTCCGGCAGTGCTTTCTTTACCGCCTGAGGAACATGGTAAACCTCTTCAAACTGGTAGCAGTGCGGGCAATAGAAAGAGAAAAACTCTAAAACTTGAGGCTCACCGGTTACCGGTTTGTTTAACGTCTGGTACTGGGTACCATCAGTAAATTGTGCAGCCGATGCACTGAATGCCATCACCATGCCAACGAGTGCTAACCATACATTTTTCATACTATAAGAATCTCCATTATCTTAGCTTTAGTACATTGGCATCAGCTGCAAAGGGGGTGCCTGCAACAGCTTAACCTGTTCTGTAAATGATG
>NZ_JBLWEX010000048.1:0-9034 GCF_048323875.1 Yersinia sp. LJYL362 | reverse complement strand
CCTGAAAGCCGGGTGTATCCGCATTAGCAATATTGGACGACAGGATCTCCTGTCGTTGCGCGCGCAAATTAAGCGCCTCTTGTTGAAAACGCAGAGCACCGTCCAGTTTGTCGAGCATAGTCCCCCCGCAAGGTTAGAATTTGGAGCCAACAGCATAAACGCCGTACAGGGAAGCCTATCGTCAGAATAAGAGCAAAATGCGTCGCTATTTGTCCCCTTAACCTCGCCGAGGTACAGGTACACTAGTGTGCAAGAGGGCAGCAGTGAGTGAAAAGGCAGCCCCTGGCGTTAGCGGGTTGTGTTGATGGAGAATAGTTTGATGGCAATGAAAAGAAATGGCGTCATAAAATGTGCATTGGGGGTGCTGTTGCTGAGTCAAGCCGTCACTCATCAGGCGATGGCGGCAGATTTATCAGCGCAGGTAAATCAATTCTTCCAGCAGCAATATCCGAATAAAGAGAGTCAGGTTAATGTGGTGATTAAAACCCCGCAGAGCCAGTGGCCACAATGTGAGATGCCGGAAATCACGCTACCAGCCAATGCCCGGCCTTGGGGCAATATTAGTCTGTCGGTGCGTTGTGATGGCGTGCGGCGTTTTATTCAGACGCAAGTACAAGTTAGTGGCCATTATGCAGTGGCAGCCCGTCAACTGGCTGCGGGTGCCAAAATCACACCGCAAGATATTGAAATGAAAAAAGGTCGGCTCGATACCCTGCCCCCCGGCGCGTTATTGGAACCCAGCTTTGCTCAAGGTGCTGTCAGTTTACGGCCAATCAATGCTGGCCAACCGCTGACACGCAATATGTTGCGCCGCCTGTGGATAATCAAAGCAGGGCAAGATGTACAGGTCTTGGCGCAGGGTGAAGGGTTTAATGTTAACAGTAATGGTAAAGCGATGAATAATGCGGCCATTCAAGATAATGTTCGAGTGCGCATGGCATCAGGCCAAATCGTCAGTGGTACCGTGGCCGACGATGGCTCCGTTCGTATTATGTTATAGTTATTAAAGTTTTTTTAACCTGTGCCGATAACCCTAATATGCAGTTATTTGCGGGTGAAATAGTGACAATCCCGCCATTCTTTTACTGAAAGATAAAAGTCTTGCGGGTCGATAAACGTCAATCCCGCTATAGAGGGAGCAACACAACATGAGTATTGATCGCACTCAGCCGCTATTACCGGTAACACCAGTGCAACCACGGGAAACCAGTGATATTGCACAACAAACGCGCAAACCTTCCGCTCAATCAAAAACACCGGTGAGTGGTACTGAGGTTAAATTGAGTGATGCGCAGGCAAAACTGATGCAACCGGGCAGCCAGGACATCAATGTAGAACGTGTAGAAACGTTAAAACAGGCGATCCGCTCAGGCCAACTGACCATGGATACCGGTAAAATTGCCGATGCCTTGCTCAAAAATGTTGCCGATGACCTGAAGAATAGCTAAACGTAACAACAATCGTTGACCGTAAAATTATTAACCGTAAAAGGATAGGTGGTGGTGGAAAGATTACAAACCAATCTGGACCAGCAACTGGAACTGCTTGAATCCCTTAAAACTGTCGTAGCACAAGAGCAGCAACTGCTGTGCTCCGGGCGGATTCAAGGTATCGTGCTGCAAGGCGTGACTGAACAAAAAAGTTCAATCTTGGCGACCTTGGCTTATCTGGACCAGACCCGGCTCACCACCGAAAAAAACGTAAATATTCAAACGCCCTACAGAAACGCCCCTGCGCTAGCGGAGCGCTGGCAACGTATTTTGGAACTGGCCGAAGGCCTGCGCTACGGCAACCTGCATAACGGGCTTTTGCTGCAACAGCATATTGAGCATAACACTCAGGCGCTGGCGGTTTTGAATACGCGTCACGGCCAATCACTATACGGGCCAGATGGCCACTCTAAAGGTGCCAGTTTACTGGGCCGCAAGATAGGTATTTAGCCCTACCGTATATTGATATCTCGACCAAATTTAATAATCCGCCAGAATTAGGCTGCCGCTCAGCGGGGTGTAGTTCTGCGCGAATCCTCTCTCTTTTGGTTTTCAATCTTATCTCATACTGTTACTCCCTGAACAAAAAAAGGCTTTTTCTCTTTTTTCTCGATGCCTTAGTCTGGCGTGACCAGGCCAATATTGGCCTAGTTTAAAGGAGGAAGTATGAAAAAACGGGATGTGTTACTGAGCTTGATTTTTTGCTGTACCATGACAATGTCAGTTCATTCGATAGCGCAGGTCAAAGAGCTTAACAACCGGCCGCCGGTGCCCATCTGCTATAACTGCATTTACCCATTTTGGTTTTAACACTGTTTTTTTTAACACGGTTTTGATGTAGCAATAGCCAATGTTAACGATAGTTGACGATGACCTGATTGTTAATCACTTGCAGCGGCGGATTGACCCGCCCTTTTCCTGCAATAAAGTAAACAAAAGTCAGTTGCGTCGCGGCCGCTTCTCCGGCCAACCCACGGCTCTGCCCGCTCCCACCGTCAAGTGGCATACAGCGGGTGGGAGTACATAACTTAACCTGCAAACCATCTGGTGCTGCTGACATTAATTGGTAGCGCCAACCCACTGAAATAATCTGCGCGTTTTCTTGAGCCAGTGCAACCGGTGATTGCAGCGGTTTGGCTGAGATTGCCACACCGCGAAAACTCTGAGTAATGCCGATATCGTCTGCCACCCATGAACCTGAAGCCGCCGCATTCAATGGCACTATCGCGAACGAAAGCATACTCCCCAGAATCACGGGAAAAAGACGAGTCAGCATCAGGCCGCTCCTATGGTTGAGGTCATGCGGATTTGGCGATTGTCGCCGATTTCCAGATTAGACAGTACCACCATCTGCGGCAGACTGCGGCGCAAGAAACGGGCTAATAATGCACGGAGCGCGTGGTTAACCAACAATACCGGCGGAGCGCCCAGCATCTCTTGGCGTTGCAGTGCTTGCTTAGATTGTTCCAGTAGACGGTCAGCCAGACCTGGCTCCAAACCGCTACCCCCTTGCAGTGCTTGTAATAACAAGCGCTCCAATGCGGCATCCAGCCCAATAACTTGAATCTCACCGGTGCCGGGGAACCACTGCTGGGCAATTGAGCGGCCCAGCGCGACGCGTACCACCGCAGTTAACTCATAAGGGTCGGTTTGTGTGGGTGCATGCTCGGCAAGCGTCTCAATAATGGTGCGCATATCACGAATGGATACCCGCTCCATTAACAGGTTTTGCAGTACCTTATGCAGCGTGGTCAACGTCACCACACCTGGAATGAAGTCCTCGGTCAGCTTCGGCATCTCTTGTGAAACTCTGTCCAACAGTTGCTGGGTTTCCTGACGGCCGAACAAGTCACTCGCATATTGGCTGATCAGATGGTTCAAGTGTGTCGCCACGACGGTGCTGGCCTCGACCACAGTAAAACCTTGAATCTGCGCTTGTTCACGTAATGCACTTTCAATCCATACCGCAGCCAAGCCAAAGGCTGGATCTTGTGTGGCTTCGCCGGGCAATGTTCCAACCGCATTACCTGGGTTTATCGCCAGCCAGCGGCCCGGATGGGCTTCGCCACTGCCAATCTCGACCCCTTTCATGAGTATCCGATAACTCGCAGGCGGGAGTTCCAGATTATCCCTGATATGAACGACCGGCGGCAGATAGCCCATTTCTTGAGCAAACTTTTTGCGGATACTACGGATACGCCCGAGTAACTCACCATTTTGCTGGAAATCAACCATTGGGATCAGGCGATAGCCGACCTCCATACCCAGAGGGTCTTCCAGCTGAACATCTGACCAGGTGGCTTCCGTGGCTTGTTGTTGATCCTGCATGACAGGTGCTTCTGCGGCTGCCGGTTGCTGCGACTGTTTACCCCGTAAACGCCAAGCGAGAGCCAATAGCGCCGCAGTGAAAAGCAGAAAAACAAAGTTTGGCATACCGGGCACCATGCCCAATAAACCCAGCACGGCAGCACTCAACACCATCACCCGCGGGTTGTTGAACAACTGGGTGACCATTTGCTGGCCCACATCCTGATCCGTGCTCACTCGGGTAACAATCACACCCGCCGCGGTGGATATCACCAATGCCGGGATTTGCGCAACCAAGCCATCACCAATGGTCAGCAGCGTATAGGTTTCTGCTGCATGGCCCACGGCCATATTGTGTTGAAGCACCCCGACTAACAAGCCACCGACCACGTTAATAACCATGATAAGTAACCCAGCAACCGCATCACCACGAACAAACTTACTGGCCCCGTCCATTGAACCGTAGAAGTCTGCTTCCTGTGTCACATCAGAACGGCGTTTTTTCGCTTCGTCTTCGCCAATCAAACCGGCATTTAAGTCGGCGTCGATGGCCATCTGCTTACCGGGCATACCATCAAGAACAAAACGTGCGCCAACTTCAGCAATACGCCCGGCCCCTTTGGTGATAACCATAAAGTTGATGATAACCAAAATAACAAAGACCACGATACCGATGGCGAAGTTACCGCCCACCAGAAAATGGCCAAATGCTTCGATGACTCGGCCCGCCGAGGCGCCTCCGGTATGCCCATCCATCAGAATGATACGAGTGGAAGCCACGTTTAGGGATAAGCGCAGTAAAGTCGAGAACAACAGAATGGTCGGGAATGCTGCGAAATCCAACGTACGCTGAGTAAACATCGCAACCAGCAATACCATGATGGACAGTGCGATGTTGAAGGTAAACAGCAAATCAAGGATGAAAGGCGGTAGCGGCAGCACCATCATCGACAAGATCATGAGGATTAAGATTGGCCCGGCAAGAATTTGCCACTGCGTATCTTTGAAGTTGCCCGGTAAACGAAGCAGGGCGGCCAAATTAGCCATTAGTCAGTCTCACTCTCTGTTGCAAAATCCAGCCCTTCCGGCACCGGCAGATGTTCAGGTTTTTTCGGGATTAACCCACCTTCCCGCTTCCAGCGTTTCAGCTGATACACCCAGGCAAGGACTTCCGCTACCGCCGCATAAAGGGTGGCTGGAATATGTTGACCCACTTCACTGTGCCGGAACAATGCTCTGGCCAGTGGCGGAGCTTCTAATAAAGGAATGCGATGTTCAGCGCCCAATTCACGGATACGCAGTGCTACAGCTCCCGCCCCTTTCGCCAAGACTTTTGGCGCACTCATTTTTGCTTCGTTATATTGCAACGCAACCGCATAGTGAGTCGGGTTAGTCACTATCACATCGGCTTTAGGCACATCTGCCATCATTCGCCGGCGGGCCATGGCCCGTTGCTGCTGACGAATGCGCCCTTTCACATGAGGGTCACCTTCTTGATCTTTAAATTCATCACGTATTTCCTGTTTGGTCATACGTAACTTTTTAATATGGCTGGTTATTTGGAAAAACACATCGAACCCGACCATTGGCGTCAGACCTAAAACCACCACTAACCCACAGAAAATAATTAAGTGGAGCGCGTCACCTAAGGCGGCTACCGGCGGGGCGGCCATAAGCCGCATCATATCTGGCCAGTTATGCCAGAGAAAAATACCGGTAACCCACCCCACTAACGTCGCTTTTAAAATGGCTTTCAGCAGTTCAGCCAGCGCCTGTGAGGAAAACATCCGTTTTAAACCCGCTATAGGGCTCATCCGTTTTAGGTCAAATTTGATGGATTCACCGCTAAACAGTACGCCGCCCAACAGCATCGGGACCGCCAGCGCTACTATCACCAACCCAGCAAAAATGGGTATCATGGCGATGAGCGTTTGGCGTAGTAACATGCCAATTTGACGCAGCATTTGCTTGTCATCACTGATAAGGCCGTGATTAAAGTGCAACCCTTGGGCAATCATGGCGGCCAGTTGCCTTGCCATCGATTCCCCCGAAACCCACAGAATAGCCAAACCGGCCCCGAGCATCAGCATCGAGGTCAGTTCGCGCGAGCGCGGTATCTGGCCTTTCTCGCGAGCCTTCTCCAGTTTGTGGGTTGTGGGTTCCTCACTTTTTTCTGCATCGCTATCTTCAGCCACAGCAATGACCCCTGTTAGAGTAAATGTTCCTGTTCAGCGTAAGCGTTCCCAAGTCAGGGAAATAGATAAACATCAAAATTGGTGTCTAGGATGACAAACATTCAGTAAGTCTATGGCTTGAACAACGTGATAATTGAGGGGTTATTTGCAGGATCACAGCATTAGAGCCGCGTTAACTGCCTGTTAGTGGGCTAGTTATAGTCAGATTTTGATAACCAGAAACACCCGCAACTCATGTTATATAAAACGAACAAGTTATCGAATCTACGTAATTCATATCTGAAAACATATTTATAAGCGCTGTAAACAAAAAACCAGCTCAGCTGCCATCCTATTAAAAGGAAATCAAAATGAAACAATTTGACGTTACATATGATGTTCTGGACAATAAACGCAAAGCATTCAGCCTAATAAAATCCACCGACACACTCATAATAAGAATGCACCCGGGGGCCGACTTTACCAGCATGATGATGCAGGTCATTGGCGGTAGTGATATACAATATGAGGTTATTTTTAATATTGCCGATGCTGACACCTATGTCGTCAATCTAAAAGCCCCAGCAAGTAGAGTGAGTGAAATAAAGAAAAATATCAATAATAATGAATGTGTTAGGTTCGCAGGACATGCATTTATCAATGAAATAAATAAAGAGCCAGTTATTTACACTGAGAACCTTTTCATTCAATTAAAAAATTATTTATCAGAGGATGACTGTGAAAAAATAATCGAGGAATATGATCTCGTTATTAAGAATAAAATATCATTTCTTAATAATGCTTACTTTGCATCGGTACCGAAAAATACTGGCGAAGATACTTTTACCATTGCCGAAAATATATTAAATCGTAAGGATATTGAACACTGCCATCCGGAATTAATTCATCATAAAAAAGCCAAAACTATTCATCCAAATCAGTGGCATTTAAAGAAAACCATCGTACACAGTGAAGTTGAGGTAAACGCCAGCGCGAATGTTGAAAACGCCCATAAAATCACCTTGGGTAAAGGGACGACGATTGCCGTCATTGATGACGGGTTTGATCTAGGCCATCCAGAGTTTTGGAGCGAAGGTAAAATTGTCCATCCTTGTAACCTGACACAAAGGGACATGGGGAACTTAGAGGGCGTTAATGAGGATCCTTCGCCGGAGCCAGGTGACAACCATGGTACTGCTTGTGCTGGTGTCGCCTGTGCCGATGGCCGCTATGGTGCCTCTGGCGTGGCACCCGAGGCTAAACTGATGCCAATACGACAAGCAGGAGGGTTAGGCTCACAAAGCGAAGCTTTCGCCTTTGCCTGGGCAGCAGAGCAAGGTGCGGATGTTATCTCTTGCAGTTGGGGGCCAGCAGATGGCCTGTGGCTAGACCCAGATGCCCCGGAGCATAATGTCGTGGCTGAAATGCCAGCACTGACCCGTAAAGCCATTGATTATGCAGTGAAAAATGGCCGAAAAGGTAAGGGATGCGTGATCTTTTTTGCCGCCGGAAATGGCAATGAACCCCTCGAAAATGATGGTTACGCCAGCCATGAACAAGTGATCGCTGTCGCCGCCTGCAATGACCGGAGTAAACGTTCTGTTTACAGCGATTATGGTAAAGCCCTCTGGTGCTCCTTCCCCAGCGGCGACATTCCTGCGCCTCACATGCGCCATCCATACCCCTACACCAAAGGTATCTGGACCACCGATATCCGTCATGAAGCGGGCTATAGTTCAGGTGACGCATTCACAGGGGATATTTTTGGCAATTACACCACTGTATTTAGTGGCACTTCAAGTGCCTGCCCCGGCGCTGCTGGCGTGGCGGCATTGATTCTCTCTGTGAATCCTTCACTGAAACATTATGAAGTCAAAGATATCATCCGCCAGAGTTGTGACAAAATAGATGAAGAAAATGGAGAATATGATGAAAATGGTCACAGTAAATGGTACGGCTACGGGCGCGTCAATGCCGAGAGAGCGGTAATCATGGCCCAAAAATGGAAGAAATGAGCCACTCCACCGGGGATAGCCTTAATTGACATCATCGCAAAGATAAATAAAGCAGATGAGCACTTTCTCATCTGCTTTTTAGGACGGTCAGCTTAGAAGCCCAGACTGTCGAGCAAATCATCAACCTGATCCTGACTGGCAATAACACCCGCGCCATTTTTATCCAATTGCGGCCCATTGAGTAAACTGTCAGTCGGTTTTTGCGGTTTTGATGGCATATCAGGGATATTCTCCATCAATACCATTAATAACTGCTTTTCAATCTCTTGCACGACATCCATCATGCGCTTGATGACCTGCCCTGTCAGGTCTTGGAAATCCTGCGCCATCATGATTTCCAATAATTGCGCATTAGTAAATGAGGTATGTTGTGGCACCACATCCAGATATTCACGGGTATCAGTGACCAGAGAACGGGCATCTGACAGCTCGATTGGATTCTCAAACCATTCATCCCAGCGAACTTTTAGTGCTTTAGCTGATGACTCCAGCTCATTTTGACGCGGCTGTGCTGCTTCAACACAGTTCAATGCTCTTTCCGCAGCCTGCGCTGTCATATGAACCACATAGTCCAGACGATCACGGGCATCTGGAATAGCTTCTGCCGCTTGGGCAATGGCCTGATCAAGACCCAACTCGCGCAAACTGTCACGTAACATCCGCGTCAGTTGACCAATGCGGCTGATTATATCACTGGCTGATGCCGCATCTGTTGCGGGCATTTGATGGTTACTCATCTCGCCTCCTTACATACCCAACTTTTCAAAAATCTTATTGAGTTTCTCTTCCAAGGTAGCGGCAGTGAAAGGTTTCACTACATAACCACTGGCACCGGCTTGCGCTGCTGCGATGATATTCTCTTTTTTAGCTTCAGCAGTTACCATCAGAACTGGCAGAGTACCAAGAGCACCATCAGCACGAATAGTTTTCAACAGGTCCAGGCCATCCATATTCGGCATGTTCCAGTCAGAAACCACAAAATCAAAACCACCCGTACGTAATTTATTCAATGCGTCTACGCCATCTTCGGCTTCTTCCACATTGTTAA
>NZ_JBLWEX010000047.1:0-9007 GCF_048323875.1 Yersinia sp. LJYL362 | reverse complement strand
CGGGTTGGAACAGGTGAAAGTTAGTGTTCACTTCTCACTGGATACCGCCATTGAAGGTGCCAGTTTCGTTCTGACACAATTCCGTGTCGGCCAACTCCCGGCACGGGCAGCGGATGAGCGTTTGGGTCTGAAATATAACTTACTCGGGCAGGAGACCACAGGTGTCGGCGGTTTTGCCAAAGCGCTCCGTACCATTCCGGTTATGCTAGATATTGCTGCGAAAGTTGAAAAGCTGGCACCGGATGCCTGGATAATCAACTTTACCAACCCAGCCGGTATCGTCACCGAAGCAGTAACCCGCTATAGCAAAGCGAAGATTATTGGCCTGTGTAATGTCCCGATCAGTATGCACCATATGATTGCGAAGTTACTGGATGCGCCTTATGAAGATATCCAGCTGCGTTTCGCCGGGCTAAATCATATGGTATGGGTGCATGAAGTGCTCCAGCAGGGTAAAAACGTCACCGCAGATGTGCTAAACATGTTGTGTGACGGAGCCTCACTGACCATGAACAACATCAAAGAAGCACCATGGCCACCGGAGTTCCTGCGAGCAATGGGTGCTATCCCTTGCCCTTATCATCGCTATTTCTACCAGACACAAGATATGCTGGCAGAAGAAATGGCCGCAGCGGCTGAACGCGGCACCCGTGCAGAACAAGTGATGCAGGTAGAAAAAGAGTTGTTTGATCTGTACGCTGACCCACATCTGGATAGCAAACCGGAGCAACTCAGTTTCCGTGGAGGATCATTTTATTCTGAAGTAGCACTGGAACTTATTCGTGCAATTCATAATAATTTAGGTACGCAACTAGTTGTGAATACAACAAACCGTGGCGCGATTCGTGGTTTGTCTGATGGTTCCGTGGTAGAAACCAATTGTATTGTTGATGCGCAAGGTGCACACCCACTGACTTTTGGCCCTTTACCGGTTTCCATGCATGGGCTAACCCAGCAAGTCAAAGCCTATGAGCGCCTGACAATTGAAGCTGCAGTGCACGGCGATCGCCGTAGTGCTTTGTTGGCATTGGTGACCAACCCACTGATTGGGAACGCCAGTATTGCTCAGCCACTATTGGACGATGTGCTACAAGTAAATAAACTTTACTTGCCGCAGTTCGCAGATTTGTAACATTCATTCATTTTATACTCTACGTAATTGGAGTTGCAGTTCCCCCTGCAACTTCAAGTATGAAGGGGATTGGAGTCAGCAATGGTCACACTGGAAGACGTCGCGGTATTAGCCGGGGTTTCCCGCGCTACGGTATCCCGCGTGGTCAATGGTGATACCAATGTTAAAGCGCAAACGCGTGAAAAAGTTGAGCAAGCGGTCGCAGTTTTGGGCTACACCCCGAACCCTGCCGCACGGGCACTGGCCTCCAGCCAAAGTAATACGCTGGGGTTAGTGACCACATCCTATCGTGGTGGCTTTTTTGGGGCGTTGATGGATTTCGTCCAAACTGAAGCCGAATCGCAGGGTAAACAGCTGTTAGTCACTCAGGGGCGGGATAACGCAGATAAGGAATGGCAGGCTATTCAGCGTCTGTATAACCTACGTTGCGATGGATTAATCCTGCATGTGCGTTTTCTCAGTGATGAAAGGCTACATCAGTTAGCGGCAGCAGGCCGTTCGTTTGTCTTATTGGATAGACTGGTTCCCGGCCTGGAAGCTCGCTGTGTCACTTTTGATCATCGCCGTGCCAGCCAAATGGCTACACAAGTACTTATTGATGCCGGCCATCGCCACATTGCTTGTATCAGTGGTTCAGCGCAGCGCCATTCCAGTGAATTACGGCGTCAGGGCTTTATCGATGCGATGCAATTAGCCGGTTTAGAGCCGGTTGCTTGTGTGGAAGGGGTATATGACCTGGAAAGCGGCTATCAACGTGCAGATGAGATCCTCAAGCGCCCACAGCACCCCACCGCTATATATTGTTGTAACGAAGAAATGGCTATTGGTGCCCTGCTCGCTATCAATAAGCATCACTTGCAAGTCCCACAGGATATTTCATTGCTTTGCTATGACAGTGGCGAACGTGCTCCATTTGTCAGCCCGGCATTAACCAGCTTACATTTCCCCATTGTAGAAATGGCGCGATATGCCACTCAACTGCTCATTAACCCATTGATTCCCAGTGCTAGTTTCCCACCTGCGATTATCATGCGCGAGTCAGTTATGCCGCCTAAAAAATAGCATTTATGTAAATTCAGCGCTGATTAACATGCATCTGCCTGCCACTCTTTCCTGGTGTGAAAACAGACTCAAAATATCCTCATTTCCTGTCATATTCAGAATATTTATCAATGCCTCGCCACTACAAATTGTGACACCTCACTATTTTTCGCAATCGCGCTCCACTCATTGCATTAAAAATTGAATGTAAATCACAAAAACTCACTATGCCTGTGCTAGGATCCGCCGCCTCAGTGCAGAAATGGTTTTAGCGCTTTTTATATATGCTCTTACTATTATTGACTTAACATTATGCTGACACAGGCCCCATCTATGAATAACAGCAATCGCCTTCGACTCACTTGGATCAGTTACTTTTCATACGCGCTGACCGGTGCGTTAGTTATTGTCACCGGGATGGTGATGGGAAATATCGCAGAGTATTTCAATCTGCCTATTGCCAGTATGAGTAACACATTCACTTTCCTTAATGCCGGTATTTTGATCTCTATCTTCCTGAATGCCTGGTTGATGGAAATTATTCCATTAAAACGTCAGTTAGTGTTTGGTTTCATTCTGATGTTAATTGCGATTGCCGGATTAATGGTTGGCCATAATCTGATGATCTTCTCCATCAGCATGTTTATTCTCGGCGTCGTCAGCGGGATAACCATGTCGATAGGTACCTTCCTGATAACCCACATGTATGAAGGACGTCAGCGCGGGTCACGCCTGCTGTTTACCGACTCATTCTTCAGCATGGCCGGGATGATTTTCCCGGTCGCCGCAGCGATGCTGCTGGCACGCCATATCGAATGGTACTGGGTCTATGCCTGCATCGGCTTGTTGTATGTCGGTATTTTCGTGCTGACATTGTGCTCTGAATTCCCAGTTCTGGGCCATAAAGCCACCGATCAAAGCAAACCTGTGGTGAAAGAAAAATGGGGTGTGGGCGTGCTGTTCCTGGCGATTGCCGCACTGTGTTATATCCTGGGCCAACTCGGTTTCATCCAGTGGGTACCGGAATACGCCACCAAAACCTTCAACATGGATATCAGTCAGGCTGGCCAATTGGTCAGTAACTTCTGGATTTCCTACATGATTGGGATGTGGGTATTCAGCTTTATCCTGCGCTTCTTTGACCTGCAACGCATCGTCACCGTGTTAGCGGCGCTGGCAACATTGGCGATGTACATGTTTGTCAGTACGGATAATCCAGAACACCTGAGCTACTACATTCTGGCGTTGGGCTTTGTCTCTAGTGCCATTTACACTACGCTGATTACGCTAGGTTCACTGCAAACCAAAGTGTCTTCACCAAAACTGGTGAACTTCATTCTGACCTGCGGTACTGTCGGCACCATGTTGACCTTCGTGGTAACTGGCCCGATTGTGGCTAATAGTGGTGTTCATGCCGCACTGGCAACCGCCAACGGCTTGTACCTGACCGTGTTTGTGATGTGTCTGATTTTGGGCTTCTTCACCAAGCACCGCAGCCATGGCCACGTGACTCATTGATTTAGCTGTTTGATTGCCCTGCCGCCATATCGGTGCAGGGCAATTCCGTTTATTTAAAATCTACCCGCTCTTTCTGGCCGAGATAAATCCAGCTCTCTGCTGGTTGGGTCTTCGCTATCACCACGCCGTGGCGAATGGAATAATGCACCGGCACTTGCCGCCGCACCGCATCAAAACTGTTTTCTGCTGGCAGAATAATCAGATTGGCACTGTTACCCGTCTGTACCCCATAATCTGATAAATTCAGGGTTCTGGCACTGTGGGTAGTTATCAAATTCAATCCATCATTGATTTGGCTGTATCCCATTAACTGGCAGATATGTAACCCCATATGCAATACCTGCAACATATTGGCGGTACCCAGCGGGTACCACGGGTCGAACACATCGTCATGACCGAAACAGACATTAATCTGTGCCGCCAGCATCTCTTTCACCCGCGTAATACCCCGCCGCTTGGGATAAGTATCAAAGCGCCCTTGCAGATGAATATTCACCAGCGGATTGGCTACAAAGTTAATACCGGACATTTTCAGCAAGCGGAATAACCGAGAGGCATAAGCACCATTATAAGAGTGCATCGCCGTGGTATGGCTGGCGGTCACTCGCGCGCCCATGTTCTCCCGGTGCGCCAATGCCGCCACTGTTTCGACAAATCGCGACTGCTCATCATCAATCTCATCACAATGAACATCCACCAGCCGCTGATATTTTTGCGCCAATGCAAAGGCGATATGTAGCGATTCGACGCCATATTCGCGAGTAAATTCAAAATGAGGAATAGCGCCAACCACATCAGCCCCCAGTCGCAGCGCCTCTTCCAAAAGAGCGGCCCCATCAGGATAAGAGAGAATCCCTTCTTGCGGGAAGGCCACAATCTGCATATCCACCCACGGACTGACTTCCTCTTTGACTTCCAACATGGCACTTAAGGCCGTCAAGCTGGGGTCAGAAACATCAACATGGGTGCGGACATACTGAATGCCATTGGCTATTTGCCACTTCAATGTTTGCCAGGCGCGCTGCTTAACATCGTCTCGGGTCAGTAAGGCTTTACGCTCAGCCCAGCGCTCAATGCCCTCAAACAAGGTGCCGGATTGGTTCCAGCTTGGCTGCCCGGCGGTTTGAGTGGTATCCAGATGAATATGCGGCTCAACAAATGGCGGCAATGCCAGTCCACCTTGGGCATCCAATACCCCATCACCGGTTACTGGCAGCTCCGGTTGCGGCACAATCGCCGTGATTTTGCCCTCGGCAATGGCTATCTGCCACAGCCCTGCTTGCCCGGCAAGGCGGATATTATTAATTGTGCTTAATAAATGATTCGTTGAAGATTGGCCCGCCATAGATGACTCCATGATTGCTTTCGTTATTACGCTTTAGCTTACCCGACCCACAGCCACTCGCCGATTTTCTTTTACTAAAACATCGTTTCAATTTAATGAATAAAAAAAGCGAAACTGAAACCATTCAGCTAAACATGAATGAAATCCACAACTTATAAAAAACGTTAAAAATCAGCCATCTACCACCTTAGAGGTATATGGATGGCAAATTGATTTACATCAATAAGTGCGCTGTGCGGAAGATTAAGGTGAGGGTAGAAAATTAAAAATTGAGGCAAAAATGAGCAAAGTCAAACTTGCCATCATCGGCAACGGTATGGTCGGCCACCGCTTTATTGAAGACTTATTAGATAAAGCAGATAAAGACCAATTTGAGATAACCGTCTTTTGCGAAGAACCACGCATCGCTTATGACCGGGTTCATCTTTCTTCTTACTTCTCCCACCACACTGCGGAAGAACTGTCATTAGTTCGCGAAGGTTTTTATGAAAAGCACGGCGTCAAAGTGCTGGTTGGCGAACGCGCCATAACCATTAACCGCAAAGAGAAAGTCATCCACTCCAACAGCGGCCGTACTCTATATTACGACAAGCTGATTATGGCGACCGGCTCCTATCCGTGGATCCCGCCGATTAAAGGCAGCGAAGGGCAAGACTGCTTTGTTTACCGCACCATTGAAGATTTAAATGCCATTGAAGCTTGCACCCGTCGCAGTAAACGCGGGGCAGTCATTGGTGGCGGATTATTAGGGTTGGAAGCCGCTGGCGCACTGAAAAGCCTCGGTGTTGAGACTCATGTCATTGAGTTTGCTCCAGTATTAATGGCAGAACAGCTTGACCCAATGGGCGGTGACCAACTGCGCCAGAAAATTGAGCGCATGGGCGTCAGAGTGCATACCGGCAAAAATACGCAAGAAATTGTCCATAGCGGGCAAAACAGCCGCAAAACCATGCTGTTTGCCGATGGCACCCAGTTGGAAGTCGATTTTATCGTCTTCTCCACCGGTATTCGCCCACAAGACAAACTGGCTCACCAATGCGGTTTAGCCACAGCGCGCCGTGGTGGTATTGCTATTAATGATTATTGCCAAACCTCCGACCCGGATGTGTACGCCATTGGCGAGTGTGCATCATGGCAAGAGCGGACTTTCGGGCTGGTCGCACCGGGTTACAAAATGGCCCAGGTGACGGCTGACCATTTACTGGGGCGCGAAAATACCTTCCAGGGCGCGGACATGAGCGCCAAACTCAAGCTCCTCGGTGTAGACGTCGGCGGGATTGGTGATGCCCACGGTCGCACTGATGGCGCACGCAGCTATGTTTATCTCGATGAAAGCAAAGAGATTTACAAGCGTCTGGTGGTCAGCGCCGACAACAAAAAACTGCTCGGGGCGGTGCTGGTCGGTGATACCAGCGATTACGGTAATCTGCTGCAATTAGCACTGAATAATATTGAGCTACCGGAAAACCCCGACAGCCTGATTTTGCCAGCCCATGCGGGCAGTAAACCAGCGATGGGGGTTGATTCCCTGCCGGATACCGCACAAATCTGTTCCTGTTTTGATGTCACCAAAGGCGACATTATTCAAGCCATCGGCCAGGGTTGCCATACCGTAGCAGCGCTTAAATCGGCGACGAAAGCCGGTACCGGTTGCGGCGGCTGCATTCCCTTAGTGACCCAAGTGTTGAATGCCGAACTCAGCAAGCAAGGCATTGAAGTTAATCATCATTTGTGTGAGCACTTCGCGTATTCACGTCAAGAGCTATATCACTTGATCCGTGTCGAAGGGATTAAAAGCTTTGATGCCTTGCTGGAAAAATATGGCAAAGGTTATGGCTGTGAAGTATGTAAACCGACGGTGGGTTCACTGCTGGCATCCTGCTGGAATGAATATATATTGGAGCCGCAACACACCCCGTTGCAGGATACCAACGACAATTTCCTCGGCAATATCCAAAAAGATGGCACTTACTCGGTTATCCCGCGCTCACCGGGTGGGGAAATCACGCCTGATGGTCTGCTGGCCATTGGCCGCATCGCCAAACAATATAATCTCTACACCAAACTGACCGGCTCACAGCGCGTCGGGATGTTTGGCGCACAAAAAGACGATCTCCCGGCTATTTGGGCGCAGTTGATTGAAGCGGGCTTTGAGACCGGACACGCCTATGCCAAAGCACTACGTATGGCAAAAACCTGTGTCGGTAGCACCTGGTGCCGCTTTGGGGTTGGCGATAGCGTCGGCTTCGGTGTCGCACTGGAACACCGCTACAAAGGCATCCGGACACCACACAAAATGAAATTTGGTGTTTCCGGCTGTACCCGCGAATGTTCAGAAGCACAGGGTAAAGATGTCGGGATTATCGCCACCGAAAACGGCTGGAACCTGTATGTCTGCGGTAATGGCGGGATGAAACCACGTCATGCGGACTTACTGGCAGCGGATCTGGATGAAGAAACCCTGATGCGCTATCTCGACCGCTTTATGATGTTCTACATCCGCACCGCCGATAAACTGCAACGCACCTCGGTGTGGCTGGAAAGTCTGGAAGGTGGCATTAACTATCTACGCGCCGTCATTCTCGATGACAAACTGGGCATTAACGACCAGCTAGAAGCGGATATTGCTCGCCTGCGCGATAAAGTCACCTGCGAATGGAAAGTCACCGTCGAAAACCCGGCTGCGCAAGTCCGTTTCGCCCACTTTATCAACAGCCCACTACGTGACCCAAATGTACAAGTAGTGCCTGAACGTGAACAACATCGCCCGGCCCGTCCGGATGAACGCATCCCTGTTAGGGTGCTGGAACTGGAGGATAACTTATGAGTCAGTGGATTCCACTTTGCCCATTAGCCGATATTTTGCCCGGTAGCGGCGTATGTGGCCTGATTGGTGAGCATCAAGTTGCGGTATTCCGGCCTTATGCGGACGAACAGGTGTTTGCCATTAGCAACATTGACCCCTTCGCTCAGGCCAGTGTGCTCTCGCGCGGATTAATTGCAGAACATCAAGGTGATTTGTGGGTGGCCAGCCCACTGAAAAAACAACATTTTCGCCTGCATGATGGCTTCTGTCTGGAAGATGAAACGCGCTCGGTTGCCCATTTTGATGCGCGGGTTCGCGACGGCATAGTGCAAGTCAAAGCGTGATAGATAACAGTTATCCGG
Organism: Yersinia sp. LJYL362; assembly: GCF_048323875.1. Classification (NCBI taxonomy): domain Bacteria; kingdom Pseudomonadati; phylum Pseudomonadota; class Gammaproteobacteria; order Enterobacterales; family Yersiniaceae; genus Yersinia; species Yersinia sp. LJYL362. Next base: position 803 of record NZ_JBLWEX010000047.1, on the reverse strand, counting down.
CCAGTGCCGGATAACCACAAAATAACTCTCGATCACAGGTATGAATATGTATACAGACACCATTAACAAATGCGCGACCAACGCGGCCCGCATCGTCAAACTGGCAAAAGAAAGCCCGCTGGGATTTTGGATTGGTTCGGCGATGGCCGGTGCTTATGTTGGCCTTGGCATTATTCTGATTTTTACCCTGGGCAATCTGATTGACCCCGCTTACCGCCCATTAGTCATGGGGGCCACCTTTGGTCTGGCGCTGACTTTAGTGATTATCGCTGGTTCTGAGCTGTTTACCGGCCACACCATGTTCCTGACCTTTGGGGTCAAGGCAGGCACTATTAAATCCAGTCAAATGTGGACTGTACTGCCACAAACCTGGCTGGGGAATCTGCTGGGTTCTGTTTTTGTTGCCCTGCTTTATTACTACGGCGGCGGTAACCTGCTGTCAGTGGATACCAGTTTGGTGCACACCGCGGCGCTGGCAAAAACCTCTGCGCCCGCTATGACCTTATTCTTTAAGGGTGTACTATGTAACTGGCTGGTTTGTCTGGCGATCTGGATGGCAATTCGGGTAGAAGGTGCCGCTAAATTTATTGCTATTTGGTGGTGCTTGCTGGCCTTTATTGCCTCCGGTTACGAACACTCCGTAGCAAATATGACGCTGTTCGCCTTGTCTTGGTTCGGTCATCACAGCGAGGCTTACACCCTGAGCGGTATCGGTCATAACCTGCTGTGGGTGACACTGGGGAATACCCTGTCAGGCGCGGTATTTATGGGTCTGGGTTATTGGTATGCCACCCCACGGGAGC
>NZ_JBLWEX010000046.1:0-8976 GCF_048323875.1 Yersinia sp. LJYL362 | reverse complement strand
CCACAAATATACAGGACGAAGCAAGCGCTAACTCTGACTATTATCTGCAACAGTTGCAACAGAGCAGTGATGATAACAAGGCTGACTGGCAATTACTCGCCATTCGTGCCCTGCTACGTGAAGGGAAGCTCCCTCAAGGGGCAGAACAGCTCGGCACTCTGCCCGCTAATCTGAGTGACGCGCAACGTCAGGAGCAGCGATTACTGACCGCCGAGCTACTGGTAGCTCAGAAAAATAATCCTGCGGCTGCTGATATTCTGGGCAAGTTGGATGCAACGCAGCTCTCAGCTAACCAACAGGTTCGCTTCTATCAGGCACAAATTGCCGCCAATCAGGGTAAAGCCACATTGCCGCTGATACGTGCCTTTATTGCTCAAGAACCCTTGCTAAAAGACAAAGCACATCAAGATAATATTGATGGCACCTGGCAAGCGCTGGCGCAGCTCACACCACAAGAATTGAATAATATTGTCATTAATGCAGACGAAAACGTGCTGCAAGGCTGGCTGGATTTACTGCATGTGTATCAGGATAATAAGCAAGCTCCTGATCTGCTGAAAGCCGGTATTAAAGATTGGCAAAACCGTTATCCACAAAATCCGGCGGCGAAAAATCTGCCTACGGCATTAACGCAGATCAGTAACTTCAGCCAAGCATCCACGGCGAAAATTGCCTTATTGCTGCCATTAAGTGGCTCGGCACAAGTCTTTGCCGATGCCATCCAACAAGGTTTTACTGCCGCACAGAATGGCTTGCCAGTAAACGCCCCTGCGCCGGTAGCGCCAGAGGCAACGGCCACGACACCTACTGATGCCACTGCAACACCGGTGACTGATATTGCCACACCAGCGCCAGTGGCAACCCCTGTTGCCACCAGTAATGCGCAGGTTAAAGTTTACGACACCACCACTCAGCCGATTGCCGCTTTGCTAGCACAAGCCCAGCAAGACGGTGCAACACTGGTGGTTGGGCCGTTACTGAAACCCGAAGTTGAACAACTGAGCGCCACACCCAGTACACTGAACATTCTGGCGCTGAATCAGCCGGAAGTCAGTACCAATAGCCCGAATATCTGTTACTTCGCCCTGTCTCCAGAAGATGAAGCCCGCGATGCGGCGCATCATTTGTGGAGCCAGGCAAAGAGAATGCCACTGTTGCTGACCCCGCGTGGTGCCTTTGGTGATCGCGTCGCTAAAGCTTTCGCAGAAGAGTGGCAGAAACAAGGCGGGCAGACAGTATTGCAGCAAAACTTCGGCTCAACTGCTGAGTTGAAACAAGCCATCAACAGTGGTGCGGGTATCCGCCTGACGGGTCAACCGGTGAGTGTTTCAAGCGCACCTGCCGCAGCACCTGCATCGGTCACCATTGCGGGCCTGACCATCCCTGCACCGCCGGTCGATGCACCTGTAGTTTCAACATCTGCCGGCGGTAACATTGATGCGGTATACATCATTGCAACACCTGCTGAGTTGACACTGATTAAGCCGATGATTGATATGGCGACCAGCACGCGCAGCAAACCAGCGCTGTTTGCCAGCTCACGCAGCTATCAGGCTGGCGCTGGCCCGGATTATCGTTTGGAAATGGAAGGCATTCAGTTCAGTGATATCCCATTGATGGCTGGGGCGAACCCGGCACTGATGCAACAAGCTGCGGCCAAATTTGCCAACGATTATTCACTGGTACGTTTGTATGCCATGGGTATTGATGCGTGGACATTATCGAATCATTTTGCTGAAATGCGCCAAATTCCTGGTTTCCAGGTGAGCGGAACTACCGGTGATTTAACCGCATCAGCCGATTGTGTTATCACCCGTAAATTGCCTTGGCTGCAATACCGTCAAGGCATGGTAGTACCGGCGGCGTAAAGTGATTCGGGTGAGTGAACGCAGCTAACAACCCTGCAACTTCAATGATAAAGAGTATTCCCAAAGTCATTGGAGTTTGCAGGTAGGCAGCAAGTGAGTGAGCCCCGATGAGCTTACTTATTTTAATGCCAACGGCCAGTAAGTGATTCGGGTGACAAATCGGTCAGGAACCGATTTGAACGCTGCTTGCAGCGGCCTCGCAGAGGCGAGGCCCATGGACGGGCCGAGTAACGAACGTAGCTAACAACCCTGCAACTTCAAGGACGAAGGGAATTATGAGCCAAAGGAAAACAGGCACACACTACGAAAACCAGGCTCGCCACTACCTGGAACGAGCAGGTTTAGTGTTTAAGGCGGCAAATGTCACCTATCAAAGTGGTGAGATTGACCTTATCATGCGCGATGGCGCTACTTGGGTATTTGTTGAAGTACGCTTTCGTCGCAATGCGCTATTCGGTGGTGCTGCTGCCAGTGTCACTTACAGCAAGCAGCAACGGCTACTCCGGGCCGCTACCATTTGGCTGGCGCAGCGAAACGCCTGTTTTGCCACTACACCGTGCCGTTTTGATGTTTTTGCCATCACTGGTAGCGAGCTAGAATGGCTGCCAAACGCCTTCAATGCGGATTGATGATTCCTCTCCGGTTTTGTACCGGAATTTTAAATATTAAGTGAGTTAAATCAACGTGCTGGATAGAATCAAAGGTTGCTTTACAGAAAGTATTCAAACCCAGATTGCCGCGGCTGAGGCACTGCCTGACGCCATATCCCGTGCAGCAATGACGTTGGTTCAGTCACTGCTCAACGGCAATAAAATTCTCTGCTGCGGTAATGGGACTTCTGCGGCTAACGCGCAACACTTTGCAGCCAGCATGATAAACCGTTTTGAAACAGAACGACCAAGCTTGCCTGCAATAGCATTGAATGCTGATAATGTTGTTCTGACAGCCATCGCCAATGACCGTTTGCATGATGAAGTTTATGCCAAACAGGTGCGCGCGCTCGGTCATGCCGGTGATGTTTTGCTCGCAATTTCCACTCGTGGCAATAGCCGTGATATTGTGAAAGCGGTCGAAGCCGCAGTCACCCGTGATATGACCATTGTTGCGTTGACCGGTTATGATGGTGGTGAGCTGGCGGGGTTGTTAGGTCAGCAGGATGTTGAAATCCGCATACCTTCGCACCGTAGCGCCCGGGTTCAAGAATTACACATGCTGACAGTGAATTGCTTGTGTGACTTAATTGATAACACTCTATTTCCCCATCAGGACGATTAAAGGAGCACGAATGAAGGTTGGTTATATTTTTGCCATGCTATTCAGCGCCCTGCTATTACAAGGTTGTGTCGGTGCTGTCGTAGTTGGCAGTGCGGCCGTTGCAACTAAATCTGCCACAGACCCTCGTTCTGTCGGCACTCAGGTAGATGATGGCACACTTGAAGCCAGAGTCGTCAACGCGCTGAGCAAAGATCAGCAGATAAAGAGCCAAACACGTTTTGTCGTGACCGCTTATCAAGGGAAAGTTTTGCTGACCGGGCAATCGCCAACTGCTGAGCTGTCTAACCGCGCCAAGCAAATTGCGGCCGGTGTTGATGGTGCCACAGAAGTGTATAACGAAATGCGCTTGGGTAAACCGGTCGATCTGGCCACTGCATCAATGGATACCTGGATTACCACCAAGGTCCGGTCACAGTTACTGACCGCAGATTCGGTTAAATCCTCCAATGTAAAAGTGACCACAGAGAATGGCGAAGTGTTCCTTTTGGGTCTGGTGACTCAGCAAGAAGGGCAATCAGCCGCTCAGATAGCCAGCCAGGTCAGTGGCGTCAAGCATGTGACCACTGCATTTACTATTGTAAAATAATCAATTAGTTAGAAAGAACAATCCTATTATGGGCCGGGAGAAATCCAGGCCCATTTTTAGCTATTCAAAAAATCAAACCATTATCCAAAACATCAAACCATTAATCTAAATCATTGTCCTGTATGAATTCTTTCCCACCCAATTGCCGCATTTGACGCAAAATCCACTGCTGGCGGGAAATAACATAACCTGTTGGCGCATTCACCTTAAAACGCAGTGGGTTGGGCAGAACGGCGGCTAATAGAGCGGCTTCTGATGCACTCAATTTACTGGCCGGTTTATTGAAGAAATGGCGAGCAGCCGCTTCTACGCCAAAAATACCGTCACCAAACTCCGCGATATTCAAATAAACCGTCAAGATACGCCGTTTGGTCCACACCAGCTCAATACCCGCAGTCAATCCGACTTCCAGCCCTTTGCGCACCCAGCTACGGCCATCCCACAGGAACAGGTTTTTGGCCGTTTGTTGCGATAAAGTCGAAGCGCCACGGATACGGTTTTGATTGCGCTGATTATGGGCTAAGGCTGACTCTATAGCGCCGACATCAAAGCCCCAATGCTCTGGGAATTTTTGATCTTCCGCAGCCATCACCGCCAGCGCCATGTAAGGTGAAATCTCATCCATCGGCACCCAGTCAGAGTGTGCAACATACGAGAAATCGCCGGTCAGCCAGGCCCCTAGCTGCCTTTCAATCATGACCATGGAAAACGGAACCGGCAGGAAAGCAAAAATCAAAATACCGGCCAACCACAAGGCAACAATGCTAATGACACCCCGTTTTCCCCAATACCAAAGCCAATTTAATCCGCGGCTGGCTGAAATCATTTGGCTAAATCCAGCACCTTCACCACCAGCTTATCAATTCCTTTTGCTGCTTCAGCAATCGATTTTGCCAACATATAGGCAGGTGTTGTCACCACTTTATTATCTGTATCGACCACTACGTCATCAGCAGGGCAAATAACATGCTCGCCCCCCATAGTTTCAATCGCCCTAATGGTATTGGGATCGTTACCAATTGTCAGACGAACAGGCTTACCCAATAGCTTTGGTAGCATAACGGGAGAAATACACATAAACCCAATTGGTTTGTTCTCCTTATGCATTGATTGAGTTAGCTTAACTAAATCCGGATCGATAACACATTCAGAACTCTTAATAGCAAAATCGCTGAGGTTCTTTGCCGCACCAAAGCCACCAGGAACAATAAGGGCATCCAACTCCTCTGGATTCGCGGAGGAAAGTGGTTTAATCAGACCACGGGCAATGCGCGCGGACTCCACTAAAACATTCCGCTGCTCGGTGGATTCTTCACCGGTAAGGTGATTAATAACATGGAGTTGAGGCTTATCTGGTGCGAAGAATGCAACACGAGCTCCAGCGCGATCCAGCGCCAATATAGTTAAGACAGACTCATGTATCTCTGCGCCATCGGAAACGCCACATCCGCTCAGCACGACACCGACTGTTTTCATCACACCTCTCCTTTTCTCACTCTGTCAATTGCTTAACTCGTTCTAGTGACAAAGACGTATCTCTATCACATATTTTAATGAATCTTGTAACAAGAGCGCTTACATTTGCTATGTTATTGCTTGTATGATGTATGGAAGAATCCTTACAACCTGCGAATCCACTCGAAATCGAAATAATACGCAGGTTAACGATTTCCCTGGTGTTGGCGCAGTATTCGCGCACCCCGGCCTCGGTCGGGGTTATTTTTTTTCAGCTTCAGCAGCCCACTCACGTAAAACCTGAACATCATTGCGCCATTCTGATTTTAATTCATCGACCCAATCTTGCACATTGTCCCACCATGCGGGCAGTGTTGGGGTTTGAATTTGCTGAGCAAGCTGCTGGATGTGGCGCAAGCCAACGGAGCCAGCCGCCCCTTTAATTTTATGCGCTTCTTCCGTAATACCCTTTTGATCCCGCGCCGTCATGTTTGAATCCAACACCGCCAAATAGCTCGGCATCATTTGTTCAAACATTTCCAAACTTTGATGAATTAATTGCGGGCCAACCAAATCGATGTATTGTTCCAGCATGGCAGTATCAAGTAACGATTCATGGGTTTGCATCACAATATGTTCCTGTTTTTTAGTGGCAGAAGAAGGCTTATGATCCCAGAATTGCTTAATCATGGCCGTGAGCGCAGGAACGGATAACGGCTTACTCAGCACATCATCCATCCCGGCATCTAAATATTCTTTTTTATCTTTCAGCACATTAGCAGTCAAGGCCACCAATGGCGGCAAGGATTGCTGTCCATAATCAGCCCTAATTTGGCGGGCGATATCCAACCCACTCATATCGGGCAATTGAATATCCAGCAGCACTAAATCAAAATCATCGGGTTTGAACATCGCCAGGGCATCATGGCCATTCATCGCCACCTCGACACTGTTGCCCAGTTTCTCCAACACAGAGCGCGCGACAATGACATTCAGCTCGATATCTTCCACCAGCAAGATGTGAAGAGCCGGGAGCGGGGTATCGTCGCCTAATGGCGCACTAGACGCAGCCAGCACGGCAGGAGCTTTAATGGTCAGGGTAAAGCATGAACCGGCCCCTTGGGTGCTTTTGACGGTGATGTCGCCCCCCATGCTTTGGGCCAGACGTTTAGATACCGCCAACCCAATGCCCGTGCCGGTTGCCGGGCGGCCGCCATGACTGTCTTTCACCTGATAATACATGGCGAAAATCTTGTCCTGCTCGTCTTCAGGTATCCCCATACCTGAATCTTCCACTTCGAAAATCAAGCGGTCATTGCTCTCACGCCGAACCCGCACCACAATTTCACCTTGCTGGGTAAACTTCACGGCATTGCCAATTAAGTTCCACAAAATCTGGCGCAAGCGGGTGCCATCGGTAATCACTTTCTCCGGCAAGGGTAACTGCGGTTCCATAATGAACTTCAGCCCTTTCGGTTGCACCAACAAGCCAGAAAGGTTCTCCAAATCAGCCATAAACCCAGTAAAATCAATCGGCTGATTATCAAGCTGAACTTTACGTCGCTCCAACTTATCCATCTCAATAATATCGTTGAAGATATTCCCGAGAGTAATAGCACTGACGTGAATGGTTTTCAGGTATTTTAGTTGTTCACTGTCTAATTCGGTGTCTAACAGGATACGGCTTAGGCCCACAATGCCATTAAGCGGCGTCCGCAGCTCATGGCTGATGGTTGAGATGAAAGTCGTCTTATCCCTGCTGGCATTCTCCAACGCGTCCTGGTAGCGCTTACGCTCAGTTATATCGCGCCCAAATCCCATCAGCCCATGTCGTTTACCGACTCGGTCATAAAATGGCACTTTTCGCAATTCAAAACAGGCTTTACGGCCGTCGGGATACACCAACCACTGCTCATAGGTCAGAGAAACGTTGTGACGGAAAACTTTCTCATCGGTTTCCATGACTTTTTCGGCAATATCCGGTGCATAGACATCTTTGGGGGTCAAGCCGACCAACTGTTTCTCACTTTTGCCAGTCAGCAGCTCCATCGCCCGGTTACAGCCAGAGAACTCATTGTCTTCGTTACGGTAATAAACCAAATCCGGTGAAGCATCCAAAAAAGAGCGTAATAAGGCCGACTGCTGCCCTAATTCAACCTGCGCCTGCTCACGGTGGCCCATCTCTTCTTTCAGTTTGTCGACCACTTGCAGGTGAGCTTTCTCCGCTTTTTCGCGTTCGACAATTTCCTGATTGAGTTGAGCAATGTTTTCCGTCAGTTGCTTATTCAGCTCTAAATCGCGATAACGCATTACTTCAAGCTTATCAACCAACCGGGATAAGCGCTGGCGCGACTCTTCCAGTTGCTCAACCACCACCGACAGGAAATACACTGCCCACGGGGTTATCAGCAAACCAAAGAAAATGGAACGCACCAGATCGAGGGTTTCCACCGAGCCACTCAAGACGAATGTCACCGCCATCTGAACCACCATGGCCAGCAACACCAGCACAGATGCCAGTAGCAATGAGAAGCGAACCAGCCCTAACTTAACCATTAAATCAACGTAGTACTGGGCTAATACCCTGATTTGCTTCATAGCAACCCCTGTCTGTGTTTCTGGATATCCCTTGGAATCTATACCCAAAGTCATTGGAGTCGCAGGTAGGCAGCCAGCAAGCGAATCCCGATGAGCTTACACAAGTAAGTGATTCGGGTAAGTGCGCACAGCTAACAACCCTGCGACTTCAAGTACGAAGGGTATAAATCATACCGCAAAACTGGGCGGAGATAAGATGGCTTGCTGAGAAGTGTGGAAAAAATTGCAAATCACAATGAGAGATTGAGAAACAACGCGCAGTAGCCGATCACAGCGCAGAGGCTTGCCCGCCATGAGCCAGCATATAATTATTCAACTCATTCATGCCAGTCCACCTATTCGCGCACCACAATGGCGCAAGCAGCGTCGGCCTGCGGGCGCTGGCAGAAATCCGATGATAAACAATGTCGGCGGGGGTATGGCGGATCATTTCACCGGCTGTGAGCACATAATCTTCCAGTGCCAGTTCGGGCAAACGCCCCGCCCGCCATGCTTTGGCCATAATACTGCCCTCCACAATATGCAGCGGGTGCAGTTTTATCCCATCAACGCCGGTTGCCACCACTTTCGCCAAGGTTTCCATCGCCTGCGCCTGCGCCTGCGCCTCACCGGGCAGACCGACAATCAAATGGCAGCACACTTTCAACCCTCTGGCACGGGCACGGCGGGCAGTTTGCTGGTAGCAAGCAAAATCATGGCCACGGTTAATACGTTTGAGTGTTTTATCATTAGCAGTCTGTAACCCCAGCTCTAGCCAAACTTCATAACCTTGCTGGTGATAGCCACTTAATAAATCCAACACCGCGTCCGGCACACAATCAGGCCGGGTTCCCACACACAAGCCGACAATGTCAGCTTCAGCCAAAGCTTGCTCATACATCGCCGCCAGCGCATTGACCTCTGCATAAGTACTGGTATAGGCCTGGAAGTAGGCCAGGTAGCGTTTTGCCCGATTGGCTTTTTTAGCCTGTTCCGCCAATTGCTGCGCAATGCCCTGTTGCTGCATTTGCTCATCAGCAAATGAGGCCACATTACAAAAAGTGCAGCCGCCACGGCCCAGGGTTCCATCACGATTAGGACAGCTAAACCCGCCGTGTAGCGTGAGTTTATGAATTTTTTCACCATAGCGGCGCTGTAAATCCGCACCAAACATATTGACTAATTGCTGCAACTGCATAATCTTGGCACTGCCTG
>NZ_JBLWEX010000045.1:0-8917 GCF_048323875.1 Yersinia sp. LJYL362 | reverse complement strand
TTCATGCCATCACCGGGCAAGATAAATTTCATCAAGTGATGCAAGGCATTGATGCCGCTTTTGATGCGGGTTTTGAGAAAGTCAAAATCAATGCCGTGCTGATGCGGGATGTTAATGACAAGAATCTCGGTGCTTTCCTCAACTGGATAAAGTCTCGCCCGATTCAACTGCGATTTATTGAATTGATGGAGACCGGTGAGGGCGGCAATTTGTTCCGCAAACACCATGTTTCCGGCAGCGTCATCCGCCAGCAATTGCTCCAGCAAGGCTGGCAGCAGCAAGAGCGCTCGCGCAGCGATGGCCCGGCTCAGGTGTTTCATCACCCGGACTATCTGGGCGAAGTCGGGCTTATCATGCCCTATGAGAAAGATTTCTGTGCGAGTTGTAATCGCCTGCGTGTTTCAGCGCTGGGAAACCTGCACTTATGCTTATTTGGCGAGCAGGGCATTACGCTGCGTGATTTGTTGGCCAGTGATGACCAGCAACATGAGTTAATGGCGCGGATTCAAAGCGCATTGCAAACCAAAAAGCAAACTCATTTCTTGCATCAAGGCAACAGCGGTATCACACAGAATTTATCGTTTATTGGTGGCTGATCGGCTGCAATATCAAGAACAAAGGTTATCTATGACCCAACTGACTCACATTAATGCCGCTGGCGAAGCCCATATGGTGGATGTCTCCGCCAAAGCTGACACTGTACGTGAAGCGCGAGCGGAAGCTTTTGTTGAAATGCATGCTACGACATTAGCGATGATTATCGAGGGCAGTCATCATAAAGGTGATGTGTTTGCCACAGCACGAATTGCTGGCATTCAAGCGGCCAAAAAAACCTGGGAATTAATTCCCCTGTGTCACCCGCTGCTGCTTACCAAAGTGGAAGTCCAACTGGAAGCGCAACCGGAACACAATAGAGTTCGCATCGAATCCTGTTGCCGCTTGACCGGTAAAACTGGGGTGGAAATGGAAGCCCTCACCGCGGCATCTGTTGCAGCTCTGACTATTTACGACATGTGTAAAGCCGTACAAAAAGACATGATAATTGGCCCGGTTCGTCTGTTGGCAAAAAGTGGCGGAAAATCCGGTGATTTTAAGGTGAACCCATGATTCAGATTCTGTTTTTTGCTCAGGTGCGTGAGCTGGTGGGAACCGATCGCTTGCAACTGGCAGCGGAATTCCCAACGGTTGAAGCTTTGCGCCAATCCCTATGTCAGCGGGGTGAGCGCTGGCAGTTAGCACTTGAAGAAGGTAAATTGCTCACGGCGGTGAATCAATCGCTGGTCAACATGCAGCACCCTTTAGTCGCGGGAGATGAAGTGGCTTTCTTCCCACCAGTGACCGGAGGTTGATGATGGACAACACGCGTATCCGTGTCGGGCCGGAGGCATTTAATGTCGGCGAGGAGTACATCTGGTTGTCACAGTGCGATGAAGATGGCGCGGTGGTCACCTTCACCGGCAAAGTCCGAAATCATAATTTGGGGGCTAATGTCAGTGCGTTGACGCTCGAGCATTATCCAGGGATGACAGAAAAAGCGCTGGAAGAAATTATTGCTCAAGCGCGCAGCCGCTGGCCCTTGCAGCGCGTATCAGTTATTCATCGGGTGGGGCCGCTGTTTCCCGGCGATGAAATTGTTTTTGTCGGTGTGACCAGTGCTCATCGCAGTATGGCGTTTGAGTCGGCTGAGTTTATTATGGATTATCTGAAAACACGGGCACCATTCTGGAAACGCGAAGCGACCACTGACGGCGAACGTTGGGTCGAATCACGCGACAGTGATCATGCCGCTGCCAGGCGTTGGTAAACTGTACGTAAACCCGTGTAAAGATCGGCCCTAAACATCTATTTTTACTCCCTTGTTTGCCCTATTTCTGTGGTACCCTTAAAGAGTCGGTGGGCTGTCAGTTGATAGCCTGTATCATTATTTATATGCATAAGGTAACTACCATGGATCGCTATCCACGCTCTAATGGTTCAATTGTCGAACGTGCCAACTCTGGCATTCAGGCATATATGGCGCAGGTATACGGCTGGATGACCTGTGGTCTGTTATTAACAGCAGTAGTCGCTTGGTACGCAGCGAACACGCCTGCGGTAATGAATTTTATCTTCTCCAGCCAGATCACCTTTTTCGGGCTGATTATTGTTCAATTAGGTCTGGTATTTGTTATTTCAGGCATGGTTAACCGCTTAAGCGGTTCAATGGCTACCAGCCTATTTATGTTGTATTCGGCGCTGACGGGCCTGACACTGTCTAGCATTCTTATCATGTACACCGGCGCTTCTATTGCCAGCACATTTATTATTTGTGCCGGGATGTTTGGTGCGATGAGTGTGTATGGCTATACCACTAAACGTGATTTGAGTGGTATGGGTAGCATGCTGTTTATGGGCTTGATCGGTATCGTGTTGGCTTCTATCGTTAATATCTGGCTGAAAAGCCCGGCATTGATGTGGGCTGTCACTTATATCGGCGTGTTGGTGTTTGTTGGTCTGACTGCTTACGATACTCAGAAACTGAAAAATATGGGTGCACAGTTGGATTCTAATGATAGAGATAATTTCCGTAAATATTCTATCGTCGGCGCATTGACTCTGTATCTTGATTTCATCAACTTGTTCCTGATGTTACTGCGGATCTTCGGCAACCGCCGCTAAGCGGGTTGATTAAGAGCTGCTACGCGGCAGATTCGCCCGGCGTATACTGCTCAAAATTTGAAAGGACACCAGATTGGTGTCCTTTTTGCTTTTTGGTGAGCGGATATACAGTACTAACGATTAAATCCCCTACGCAATTTTCCGTCTAAACATTCCATACGCCACACTACCTGTCGTGGCTGTTATCACCAACAGCGGCCACAAGCTGTGCCAGATAATATCGAAACTGGCATCCTTGAGATAAATCTGTTTGGTGATGTCAGTAAAGTGGCGGATAGGATTGATCCACGTGATGTTTTGCAGCCAGATGGGCATGTTCTCCACTGGGGATACATAACCAGAAAGCAGGATTGCCGGCATCATAAAGACAAATACGCCGATAAATGCTTGCTGCTGAGTGGAACATAGCGATGAAATCAATAAGCCAAAACCGACCAGCGACAGGCCGTAGAGCAACATAGTGCCGTAGAACAGTGCCAGTGACCCTGCAAAAGGAATTTGGTAGAAAAATATCCCGATAAACAACACGATGGTAGCCTGGAATGTGGCCACTATCAGCGCCGGAACCGCTTTGCCGATAAAAATCTGCCAGGTTGTCAGTGGCGAAACCAAAAGTTGCTCCAACGTGCCTTGTTCTCGCTCTCGCGCCACTGACAGAGACGTCACAATCAGTACGCCGATAGTTGTAATCATCGCAATCAATGAAGGCACTACAAACCATTTGTAATCCAAGTTCGGGTTATACCAGTTTCGAATCACCAGCTCGCTGTTATTGGGCTTAACTTGCCCCTTAGTCAATTCTAATTGGTACTCCTGCACGATTTGCTGAATGTAATTTGCCGCTATCTGAGCACTGTTGGAATTGCGCCCATCTAGTACGAGTTGTAGCTGAGTCATTTTGCCATTTGCCAAATCCGCACTGAACTGCTCAGGAAAGCGAATCAACAGCAGCGCTTTCTGATTATCAATGACGGGCTGAATCTCTTGTGGGCTGTGCAGTAGCAAGACGTGAGAAAAGGCTTCGGCTTTAGCAAAGCGCTGGGTGAGTTCGACCGAGGCCTTACCGCTATCCTCGCTGTAAATGGCGATAGTGGCATTGGTCACTTCTAATGTGGCGGCAAATGGGAATAAGATCACCTGCAATATCACTGGCATGATTAATATTGCACGGGTTTGCGGTTCACGTAGTAGCGACTGCAACTCTTTAATAATCAATGTGTAGAGGCGATGAAACATTGCCAACTCCCTTCTGCTAATCGAGTCGACGACTTAATCTAATCGACGATGAGTTTTCCAAGCTGTCAGGCCAATAAAGACCACGGCTGATGCGATCAGGAACAATAGGTTAATCACCAAAACGGTACCGATATTCCCCGCCAAAAACAGAGTTTGCAGGCTACTGACAAAATAGCGGGCAGGAATGATATAGGTCACGGCGCGGACAACGGCTGGCATACTGTCGATTTGGAAAATAAATCCAGACAGCATAACCGCGGGCAGGAATGCGGCGTTCAATGCCACCATAGCAGCATTGAACTGGTTGCGGGTGATAGTCGAAATCAATAATCCCATGCCCAGTGTGCTGGCTAAGAACAAGCTGGTCATGACAAACAATATCCACAATGAGCCACGATAAGGTACACCGAGGATAAACACCGCGACCACCATACATAGCGTCATAGCGACCATGCCGAGCACGTAATAGGGGATAAGTTTCGACAACAACAATTCACTGCGCGTGACCTGAGTCGACAGTAACGCCTCCATGGTGCCGCGTTCCCATTCGCGGGCGATCACCAGCGACGTCAGGATCGCGCCAATCACTGTCATGATAATAGTGATGGCACCTGGAATAATAAAATGTCGGCTGATGGCAGCAGGGTTAAACCAATAACGCACCTGAATCTCTATTAACGGATCATTCTTTTGCCCCAGATTTTGTGCCTGCTGCTGTTGCCATATTTGCCATACACCTTGAGCATAGCCTTGCACAAAGTTGGCTGTATTTGGCTCACTGCCATCAGTAATTACCTGAATTGGGGCTTTACTCTCAGGCCGTGCAAGTTGCTCGGCAAAGTCATTGGGAATCACAATAAGCCCACGAATTTTACCGGCCTGCATCACCTGAATCAGTGCCTGACGGTTATCACTAATTTGTGGCGAGATATAGGGCGAACTGGCGAAGGCGTTAGCCAAATCTTGTGCGGGTTGGCTCTGTTGTTCCATCAAAATGCCAATATGCAGCTTGCTCGAATCCAGATTGATACCGTAGCCAAATATAAACAGCAACAATAGGGGGATGACAAAAGCAATCAGCCCGCTGCTTGGGTCACGTAGAATTTGTCGGGTTTCTTTATTGCACAGCGCCCGTAAGCGACGCCAGGAGAATCCGGTGTCTTGATAAGTTTCACTCTCATTTACCGGCGATTTATTTACATGGGAATCATGTGGCTCGGTCATGATTGCTGCTCCTTATCGTTTTGCTGGTCATAGCGCAGGACCAATCCGATAAATGCTTCTTCCATCGATGGATTCGGATTTTCATCAGTAGCAACTTGCTGTTTTAGCTCATCCGGTGTACCTGCGGCGATGATTTTGCCGCGATAAACCAGGCCGATGCGATCACAATACTCCGCTTCATCCATAAAATGAGTGGTGACCATGACCGTCACACCTTTGTCGACCATCCCATTGATATGCAGCCAAAATTCACGGCGAGTGAGAGGGTCAACACCTGAAGTTGGTTCGTCCAGAAACAGGATGTCGGGTTCATGCATCAGGGCGCATGCCAGCGCCAGGCGCTGTTTGAATCCAAGCGGTAGTGAATCGGGTGTTTGTTTGAGAATCGGCGTGAAATTAAACGCTGACGTCATATCGGCAATTTTATCGCGCTGGATTTTACCCTGTAGGCCATAAACACCGGAGAAAAACTTCAGGTTTTGCTCCACTGTCAGGTTGCCATACAGTGAAAATTTCTGCGCCATATAACCCAAATGTTGGCGTGCTTTACCTGAGCTGGTTTTCAGGTCCATACCCAGCACTAATGCCTTGCCACTACTGGGAACCAGCA
Organism: Yersinia sp. LJYL362; assembly: GCF_048323875.1. Taxonomy (NCBI): domain Bacteria; kingdom Pseudomonadati; phylum Pseudomonadota; class Gammaproteobacteria; order Enterobacterales; family Yersiniaceae; genus Yersinia; species Yersinia sp. LJYL362. Next base: position 3,189 of record NZ_JBLWEX010000045.1, on the reverse strand, counting down.
AACCACACATCATCTTAAAGGTGGTCGATTTACCCGCGCCATTCGGCCCGAGTAAGCCAAATATCTCGCCACGTTTTACTTGAAAATTCACATGGTCGGTGGCGGCGAAATCACCAAATTTCTTGGTTAACTCTTGGGCTTCAATCACTGTTTCGTCATGACTACCTTCGACTTTGGGCATAATTTTTGCCAAAGCAGACTCACTGGCCGGGCCGCCGCCCAGCAAGTCAATAAAGGCATCTTCAAAGCGCGGTTCGGCCTCCATGATTTCGCCATTAGGTTGATTTAACAGGGATAATACCTGACTGTGATCCACTTCTGGTTTGAGGATCAATCGCACATATTTTCCCTGAATAACCCCATCACTGACCTGTGGTAACGTCAAGGCGTGCTGTAATAATTTGCGGTTAGTTCCAGTTTGGGCGGCGACTAAAATAGTTCGGCCACGCATACGCTGTGTAAGTTCCTGCGGCGCACCGCTATAAAGCAACTTCCCTTCATTGAGCAGCAAAACTTCGCGGCATTGCTCGGCTTCATCCAGATAGGAGGTACTCCACAGGATAAGCATGCCGTCACTCGCCAACTCATGAACCATGCGCCATAACTCGCGGCGTGAGATGGGGTCGACACCGACACCTGGCTCATCAAGCAACAAAACTTTCGGTTGGCCCACCAAGGTACAAGCCAGCCCCAGTTTTTGCTTCATACCGCCAGAAAGCTTGCCCGCCAGCCGTTCAGTAAAACGGGTCAAATCGGTAAAAGTCAGCAGGCGCTCAAATGTCTGGCGGCGTTGTTCACCGGTAACACCGCGTAAATCGGCATACAGTGTCAGGTTCTCCATCACCGTCAAATCTTCATACAAACCAAATTTTTGCGGCATATAACCGAGGATTGAATGCAACTGGCGATCATTTTCCACCGGGTCGAGACCCACAACTGTCAGCTTGCCATGACTGGGTTTGAGCAACCCTGCCAACATTCGTAACAGTGTGGTCTTACCGGCACCATCAGGCCCGACCAAACCGGTGACTGCCCCGCTGCGAATTTCAGTGGTCAGGCTGGCAACGGCAGGGCTCTCCAGTCCGGGGAAGGATTTTTCGACACCTTCCAAAGTAATAAGATGCTGGATGCCATTCATAGCTCATACCACCTTAAGGTTGTACAAAGCGGACAGTGACCGGCATACCCTGGCGCAGCGACTCATCGGCATCGGTGATGATAATACGTAAGCGATAAACCAGGTCGGTGCGTAAATCCGGCGTTTCCACACTCTTAGGAGTAAATTCGGCGGTCGGCGAAACAAAACCGATTTTGCCGTGATAAGGCTTATCTGGGCGGCCATCGGTAAAGACTTCGACCTCAGTCCCAGGAATCGCTTGACCCAAATGACGCTCGCTGACATAGGCCCGCACCCAAACAGGATCCGTCAGAGAGAGCGTAAAGACGGTGTTGCTGGCAGATAGAATGGTGCCAGGCTCAACTGCACGTGTCAGTACTGTCCCGCCAGAAGGAGAGAGTAGGGTGGTATCTTGCAAGTTGAGCTGGGCTTGCGCCAATTCAGCTTCACTTTGCGCCAGATTTGCTTCGGCTTGCGCAATCTCTTGCGGGCGGTTACCGCTTAAGTATTGAGCCAGCTTATCTTTCGATGCTTGCAGATTGGCTTGAGCCTGATTACGCGCGGTGCGGGCATTTTCCAATTCATTAGCAGAAGTGGCTTTATTGGCCCACAGCCCTTGTTGGCGTTTAAGGAAGCTGTCAGCGTAACTGAATGCAGCCTCGCGTTGGGAAACCTCAGACCTGACCTGGGCAATCTCCTCCTCCCGATAGCCCGCTTTGAGTAACGCTAACTGAGCTTGTGCACTTTGTACATTCGCCTGCGCTTGTTTGAGGGCGTTGACATAAGGGCCATCATCCAGTTTTCCTAACACTTCACCCGGCTGAATTTTATCGCCTTCATCGACCGTGAGAGAGGCTAGCCGGCCACTGACTCTAAAGCCCAGATTCACGGTACGAATATCGACATTGCCGTATAACGTCAATATGGCGTCTTGTTGTTGGCGATAGTAACTCCATCCGTAACCTATTGCCGCCAACAGAGCGACAATAACGACGGCCACTATAATCTTCTTGCGATTCATAATGCTCCCTATCTGTTACCGATTTTTATGACAACCAGGTCAGTGATTTCACCCTAATGTTTTAGCCCGCAGCCCATAAAGCAACAGGTCAATATGTTCGATAAGTACTTGATTAATCATCTTACTTTCCGACTCGCCGATTTCCAGCCACCCGGCTTGTCGACGGATAGTCTCCCGCGCCATACGGAAAGCCAGCACCTCACCAATCAATGCATGAGTATGAAGAATGGTTTTTGTAGCACTTGCATCTGCACCAATGAATGCCGCCAGCAATAAATTCATTTTTTGATGTAAGGGAGAAATAGCCTGAGCATGAATTAGCGGGTATGCATCTGTGGGGGAAAGTTGCTCTCGCGCCATGATTTTGCTGATATTTAGCGTTTCTGGCTGTGTCATTAAGTGGCTGAATTCTAATAAGCCGCGGCGGATATAATGCAACTGCTGTTCCGGGCTTTGTTCCTGGCTCGGTAGCAACAGAAACTGGTCAATTTCCAATGCCAGTGGCGCGAAAGCCTGTTGGATAAAATCTGCAATTTGTTGCGCCACCGCCAGATACAAACCTTCTTTAGAATTGAAGTAGTAGGTAATCGCGGCAATATTCTGGCCGGCCCGCTGAGCAATCTCACGGGTGGTAGCCCCTTTCAAACCCTGTTCGCCGAACAACTCGGTCGCCGCTTGTATCAGTTGTTGACGGGCTTGTTCACCGCGAGAGGTGGCAGGTATTGCTGGTGTCAGATTGTGAGGTGTGGAATGGGACATAGGCTCCAAACTCAGTACAATTCCCCTGCAGGGGGAGAGATGAATAAAATTTATGCTAATAATAGTAATAGCTAAATAATAAATCAATCATATGATTAACTTTAGGCCGCTACTGAGAATATGTAAAGTTATGGCCGGAATTCGCCCTGTTTTTGTGATCGCAAGTGGGTTAATCGATAGAAATAAATCAATTTTCTTGATGTTTGAGTTAATAAAAATCTTAAGAAACGTGTAAATATCCCTTTTCCTGCTAAACATCTGTTATAATCAGCCGCAATGGTGCACTGCAGTT
>NZ_JBLWEX010000044.1:0-8907 GCF_048323875.1 Yersinia sp. LJYL362 | reverse complement strand
AGGTTTTCACATTAGCGACTCTGGTTGCCAGCATGATGTTCGGCGCGGCGGCTCAAGCTGATACCCGTATTGGTGTCACTATTTATAAATATGATGACAACTTTATGTCCGTGGTCCGTAAAGCTATCGAGAAAGATGCTAAAGCATCTCCTGATGTTACCTTACTGATGAATGACTCTCAGAATGACCAATCCAAGCAAAACGATCAAATTGACGTGTTGCTGGCTAAAGGCGTAAAAGCGTTGGCAATCAACCTGGTTGACCCAGCCGCCGCGCCAGTGGTGATTGATAAAGCCCGTGCAAACGATGTTCCAATTGTGTTCTATAACAAAGAACCTTCACGCAAAGCGCTTGATAGCTATGACAAAGCTTATTACGTCGGGACTGACTCCAAAGAATCTGGCGTTATCCAGGGTGAGTTGATCGCTAAACATTGGAAAGCCAATCCAAATTGGGATCTGAACAAAGATGGCAAAATTCAATTTGTACTGTTGAAAGGCGAGCCGGGCCACCCAGATGCTGAAGCCCGTACCACTTATGTTATCAAGACCCTTAACGAGAAAGGCATTCCAACGCAGCAGTTGCAGCTAGATACCGCAATGTGGGATACCGCACAGGCTAAAGATAAGATGGACGCCTGGTTATCGGGTCCGAATGCCAACAAAATTGAAGTGGTTATCGCGAACAACGATGCCATGGCAATGGGCGCAGTTGAAGCATTGAAAGCGCATAACAAAACCAGCATTCCAGTCTTTGGTGTTGATGCCTTACCAGAAGCATTAGCTCTGGTGAAATCAGGTCAAATGGCCGGTACTGTTCTGAATGATGCGAATAATCAGGCTAAAGCGACCTTCGATCTGGCTAAAAACCTGGCGGATGGCAAACCTGCCGCTGAAGGCACTAAATGGAAAATCGACAACAAAATTGTACGTATTCCATATGTAGGTGTTGATAAAGATAACCTGGCTGAATTTACTAAATAATAGCCAGTAGTCGTGATGGGTTGTCCCCACAGCAGCTCTAACAGCTATGGGTAAAGACGTTATTATTAACCTTCTGGCCCCGTTATTGGGTGACCAGCGCCGGGGCGGAAGGTTTTTTGCATTGATCCTTATTTTGAATATGCGCTGGACGACGGGTGTTGTTTATATCCAGAGCGTCAGTGGCGATTCTTAGCCAGGTATAACTATGGCCGATATTAATACAGCACAACCTCGCGAGTGGTTGCTGGAAATGAGTAATATTAATAAATCATTTCCGGGCGTAAAGGCGTTAGATAACGTAAATCTTAAAGTGCGGCCAAATTCGATCCATGCGTTAATGGGAGAGAATGGTGCAGGTAAGTCAACGCTATTAAAATGTCTGTTTGGTATCTATAAAAAAGACTCCGGGAGTATTATCTTCCAGGGGCAAGAAATAGAATTTAAAAGTTCTAAAGAAGCATTAGAACACGGTGTTTCTATGGTGCATCAGGAGTTAAACCTGGTATTACAACGCACCGTGATGGATAACATGTGGCTGGGGCGTTACCCAACCAAAGGTTTCTTTGTCGATCAAGATAAAATGTACAAAGATACCAAAGCTATCTTCGATGAATTGGATATTGATATTGATCCACGCGATAAAGTTGCCACTTTATCGGTATCCCAAATGCAAATGATCGAGATTGCTAAAGCTTTTTCTTACAATGCAAAAATTGTCATTATGGATGAGCCCACTTCTTCATTAACTGAGAAGGAAGTTAATCATCTATTTACGATTATCCGCAAATTGAAAGAACGCGGCTGTGGTATTGTTTATATCTCCCATAAGATGGAAGAGATATTCCAACTGTGCGATGAAATCACTATTTTGCGTGATGGTCAGTGGATTGCGACCCAGCCTCTCGAAGGGCTGACCATGGATCAAATTATCTCCATGATGGTTGGGCGCTCGCTGAGTCAGCGTTTCCCAGACCGCCTCAATAAGCCTGGTGAAGTCATTCTGGAAGTGAAGAATCTGACCTCACTGCGTCAACCTTCAATCCGTGACGTGTCCTTTGATCTACATAAAGGTGAGATTCTGGGGATTGCTGGATTGGTGGGGGCTAAACGTACCGACATTGTGGAAACATTATTTGGTATCCGCGAAAAAGTGGCTGGCACGATTAAATTGCATGGTAAGAGCATTAATAACCACAGCGCCAATGAAGCTATTAATCACGGTTTTGCATTAGTGACGGAAGAGCGTCGCTCAACCGGGATTTATGCTTACCTCGATGTGGGTTTTAATTCCCTGATTTCTAATATTCGTAATTATAAAAATAAATTTGGGCTGCTGGATAATACCCGCATGAAGAGCGATACCCAATGGGTTATCGATGCAATGCGAGTAAAAACCCCCGGTCATCGCACCAGTATTGGTTCTTTATCCGGTGGAAATCAGCAGAAAGTCATTATTGGCCGCTGGCTATTAACTCAACCAGAAATATTAATGTTGGATGAACCGACTCGGGGGATTGATGTCGGCGCTAAGTTTGAAATCTATCAGTTAATGACTGAACTAGCGAAGAAAGACAAAGGAATTATTATTATTTCCTCTGAAATGCCTGAGCTATTAGGGATCACTGACAGAATTTTGGTAATGAGTAATGGTCAAGTTGCGGGAATTGTTGAAACTAAACAAACCACGCAAAATGAAATATTACGTCTTGCATCCTTGCATCTCTAATCTAGTCGAAGGTTCTTATTATGAATGCGTTAAATAAGAAAAGCATGCTCACTTACCTTAAAGAGAGCGGGATTTACGTCGTATTATTCGTATTGCTGGCAATAATTATTGTCAAGGACCCGACATTTTTAAGTCTGATGAACTTAAGTAATATTCTGACCCAATCTTCTGTGCGTATTATTATCGCGCTCGGTGTTGCGGGGCTGATTGTGACTCAAGGTACCGACCTGTCAGCAGGTCGTCAGGTGGGGTTAGCGGCGGTGGTTGCGGCAACGATGCTGCAAGCCATGGATAACGTTAATAAAGTTTTCCCAGATTTGCAGACTGTCCCTATCCCAATCGTTATTTTAACCGTGTGTTTGATTGGCGCGATTATCGGTTTGGTCAACGGTATTATCATTGCTTATCTGAATGTGACACCATTTATTACCACATTGGGCACGATGATTATTGTTTACGGGATTAACTCCCTGTATTACGACTTTGTGGGTGCTTCACCGATTGCTGGTTTTGACCCTGCATTCTCAACCTTTGCACAAGGGTTCTTGCGATTTGGTGATTTCAAACTCTCTTATATTACCTTCTATGCATTGATTGCTATCGGTTTTGTTTGGGTACTGTGGAATAAAACCCGCTTTGGTAAAAATATTTTCGCCATCGGCGGTAACCCAGAAGCCGCAAAAGTTTCTGGTGTGAATGTGCCACTAAACTTAATCATGATTTATGCGCTGTCTGGTGTGTTCTACGCATTTGGCGGGATGTTAGAAGCCGGTCGTATCGGTAGTGCAACCAATAACCTGGGCTTTATGTATGAGTTAGATGCGATCGCCGCTTGCGTCGTGGGCGGGGTGTCATTCAGCGGTGGTGTCGGTACCGTTATCGGTGTTGTGACCGGGGTTATCATCTTTACGGTGATTAACTACGGGTTGACTTATATCGGTGTGAACCCGTACTGGCAGTACATTATTAAAGGTGCGATCATTATCTTTGCGGTAGCTCTGGATTCACTGAAATACGCCAAGAAAAAATAATCAGCTATTAGCAAGACAAGAAAGCCAGCCAGAGTCAAACTCGGCTGGCTTTTTTACCTGTCATATTCTTCGTCAAAATTGTCGAAGGACATCATCATATCCAGCGCAGTTCAATGGGCCGGATTACGCAGATAAATTATCCAATAGGTCAGTCCTACTAATAAACCACCACCAATGATATTACCGATCGTCACCGGAATAAGATTATCGATAATAAAATTGGACATGGTGAGGGAAGGGAATTGGTCTGGCGTTGCATTAATTGAATGCCAGAATTCGGGTGATGCAAAATCACGGATCACAATTGCTAATGGGATCAAAAACATATTAGCAATACTGTGCTCAAATCCACTGGCTACAAACATGCCAATGGGGAGTAGCATCACCACGATTTTGTCTGTCAAAGTATGGCCAGAATAACTCATCCATACCGCCAGGCAGACCATCAAGTTAGCCAATATCCCCAAACACACCGCTTCTACAAAAGTATGATGTAATTTATGGTCGGCTGTTTGCAACACATTTAGGCCCCATAAACCATTCGCCGCAGTATGCTGACCGGCAAACCAAATCAGGCCAACAAAAAAAAATGCTCCAATCAAATTACCAAAATAGACATTGATCCAATTGGCCATTAATTGTCGCCAATTTATCTTGCCACTGGCTTTGGCTACTACAATCAACACCGTGGAGGTAAACAAATCAGCACCACAGATTATCACCATAATCAAGCCAAGGGAGAAACATAAACCGCCGACTAATTTTGCCAGGCCGTATGCCACACCTGCGGTGCCGGTAGTTGCGGTTATGTAGAAGACAAAAGCAATGGAGATAAACACCCCGGCGGTTATCGCTAAATAAAAAGTAGTGGCTGGATTTTTAGTGGCTTTATATATACCAACTTGCTCTGCAAGCTTTGCCATATCAACCGGAAGTCGCAGATCAAAGGGATTTTCAATACTCATTGATAACTCCTTATTGATTATTTTTTTGTAAAGAGAAGGGTAAGGTAGAAATTAAATATTTATTTTGATGACAGAGATTTTATGCATTTTCCATACCATAAAGTTGGCGGTATTTTTGACAATGTGCTGTGGACTAATGAGCTAGATTAGGTATTTCGCTCATGGTTTTGAGCCAATATATAACCATTCCGTTGTGCAATGATTTATACATCGATGTGTTCATAAGGAGCATCAAATAAAAAGTCGCGCGGTATGTAACTTTATGTTTTATCGGGTTTTTTAATGTGAATGAGACGTGATTTCAATAATAATTCTTCACAGGTGAATGGGGCCAAATAGTTTGTTAATCCAGATCAAGCTTATCGCTGGTTAATATATATTTGTTCATTTCAATACCTTAAAGTAGTAATCATCCATTTTTTGGGCTTAATTACTTTGGGTATATATGGATAGCGCAAAAAAACTACCCCGTCCCACATTGGCTCAAGTCTGGCAAGACACATTGTTCGCGGTATCGAAAAGGCTATTATTGCTGCGAGATATAACCGATTTAGTTAATGAGCTCAGGAAAATCTCTTTTTCTGTTGTTCGTTTTCAGCGGGTCAATTTATTACTGCTTAACCCCCTGTATAACCAAATGACGCTCTATACCCATGATGATGTGTCTGATACCGTTGTGGCGTCACAAAACATTTTATTTGCCGAAGGCCCCGGCGGGCTGGCCTGGCAGCAACAGACGCCTTTGCAAACTGACAGCCACCGTATGCAAAGGGAGTTTTCTGCTGTTTGTGATTTAGCACCGTATCAGGAATTACATTCTGGTTGCCATTTCCCTTTGGGCCATGACAAGCACTGGTCGGGCTGTGTTGAGTTTATTAAAACTGATAACAGCCAGTTTGATGAGCAAGCTATTACCTTTCTAGGATTATTAGCAGAAGTGGTGGCCATCGCGGTAGATAATATTACTGAGATAAACCGTGCATTCTCCGAGCGCGAGCGACTGCGCTTTGAACGAGATCATTTCCGTATATTAGTTGATGTCACCAATACGGTTATTTCTAAATTGGAGTTGGATGTATTAGCGGCTGAAGTCTCAAAAGAGATACACCGTTTTTTCAATATTGATTACATCAGTTTGGCAATATGCGGCACCCACAATGACAAAAATAAACTGAATGTTTTCTCTACTCGCTATCAGTCCGGTAAAGCGGTGCAGTATCAACAAGCTTGGGTCGATATGACGGGCACATTAGCCGGGCAGGTTTTACACAGCCGGGAATTATTGCTCGTCAATCTGGCTGATATTGCTCTCTTGGCACCGGATGATAAACAACTGGCAAATATGCTGGACACTGGTTTACAAGCGGTTTGCCTATTGCCACTATTTTTCGGTCATAAGATGCTGGGCGTATTAAAACTAGCACAATGTCAGAGTGATATTTTCACCGACAACAACCTTAAACTGTTACGACAAATAGCGGCACGAATTGCTATCGCAGTCGATAATGCCTTGGCTTACAACGAAATTACCCGCCTGAAAGATTCATTGGTAAATGAAAATCTCTATTTGACTGACCAGATTATTCATAATGAAGAGTTTGGCGAGATAGTGGGGCACAGCGCTGCTATCCAAGCGGTGCTGGAACAGGTTGAAATGGTGGCATCCAGTGATTGTACGGTATTGATTCTGGGTGAAACCGGCACTGGTAAAGAGTTAATTGCCCGTGCTATCCATAATTTAAGTACCCGTAAGAATAAACGCATGGTGAAAATGAACTGTGCGGCCATTCCCTCCGGCTTAATGGAGAGTGATCTGTTTGGTCATGAAAAGGGGGCTTATACTGGTGCGGCCTCACAGCGTATTGGTCGCTTTGAAATGGCTGATGGTGGTACGTTATTTCTTGATGAAGTTGGCGATATTCCTCTCGAATTACAACCGAAGCTCCTGCGGGTGCTCCAAGAGCGAGAAATCGAGCGACTGGGGGGCAGTAAAATTATCCCGGTTGATGTTCGGTTGATTGCCGCGACTAACCGTGATTTAAAATTGATGATGGTCAATCGGGAATACCGCAGTGATCTCTATTATCGGCTTAATGTCTTTCCCATTGTTATTCCACCTTTGCGTGAACGCCCTGAAGATATCCCTTTATTAGTGAAATTTTTTACTCAGAAAATAGCCAAACGTATAAACCGCACTATTGATACCATTCCGGGTGAGACATTGCGTTTACTCAGCCGTCTACCTTGGCCGGGTAATATTCGCGAACTGGAAAATGTTATTGAGCGCGCAGTGATCCTCAGCCGTGGCACCACGCTAAATTTACAGTTACAAGAACTGGAATATCATTTATCGCCATTAGAGGTGACGAAACCTGTATTGGAGCGGGGTGTTCACAAACCCTTATTACCTGAGAGCGAAGAGCCGGAGTTTTCAGAATCCGAACGCACGCGGATTATTCGAGTATTACGGGAGACCAATGGCGTGGTGGCGGGGCCAAAAGGAGCAGCAATTAAGCTGGGACTGAAACGCACCACGCTGTTATCCCGCATGCAGCGCTTAGGAATCTCAGTAAAAAGTATCGAAGATGAAGATGGGATGGAATAACTTACGTAATTGTCTTTTTTGTTCTGATTTAGATTCTCTATTCGCAAGCAGCAGAGTTGAACCAAGGCTATTTCTACTCGGACGAGGCGTCGCGAGCAAAGCCAGTCTGGGCGCGCCCAGCGCACAGCCACCGGAGTGTACATAAGTACATGACGGTGGTGAGCACTGCGTAAACCCAGAATGGCAAAGCGCAGTAGCCGTTAATTGATCAACAGATCAACAGATCAACAGATCAACAGATCAACAGATCAACAGATCAACAGATCAACAGATTAAGATACTTCGGCTTCCCTACGTAACCGCGCCTTCAACTGGCTATATTCCTGTTGCACGTAATTTTCCGCCCAAGTTTGATCCGCAATGGCCTCCAATTTCACTGCACAATACTTATATTCCGGCGTTTTGGAAATCGGGTCCAGATGGTCCAGTGTCAGCTCATTACATGCGCCGATCCACCACTGATAAGTCATATATACCGCACCCACATTGATACGTTCACTGACTGACACCCGAGTAATAACCTTACCGCGCCGCGATTCAACCCACACTAATTGTTGATCACGCAAGCGCATTTTATCGGCATCCTGCGGGCTTATCTGCACGTAACCTGGTTCATCGGCCAGTGTTTGTAATGCTGAGCAGTTACCGGTCATGGAGCGGCAGGAATAGTGCCCGACTTCACGCACGGTACACAGCACTAGCGGGTAGTTCTCATCCACCAGCTCCATAGGTGCACGCCATTCGCTGGCAAACAACAGCCCTTTGCCGCCGGGGCGGTCGAACTTATTACCCGCATATAACCACGGTGTGCCGGGGCTGTCCTCAGTGGTACAAGGCCACGGAACATAGCCTAAACCGGCCATTTTTTCGTAAGTTGCGCCGTAATATAGCGGGCATAGCTCGCGCAGTTCGTCCCAAATCTCGTTAGTATTATGGTATTTCATCGGGTAGCCAAGGGCTGTCGCCATCAGACTGATAATTTCCCAATCCGGTTTGACGTCACCTTGCGGTTCGACTGCTTTTTCAAAACGTTGGAAACCGCGGTCGGCGGCAGAATAAACCCCTTCATGTTCACCCCACGACGTTGCTGGGAAAATCACGTCGGCCTCGGCGGCAGTTTTGGTCATAAAGATGTCTTGTACAATCAGTAATTCCAATTCGCTGAATGCTTCGCGCATCATCGAAAGGTCCGGTTCGGTTTGCAGCGGATCTTCACCCATCACGTAGTTGGCTTTGATTTTGCCTTCTTTGACTTTATGCGGAACATCAGTCAGCGAGTAACCAATTTTGCCGGAAAGAGAAGGAACACCCCAGGCTTTGGCGAACTTCTCCAGTGTCGCGGGGTCAGTCACGGCTTGATAGCCGGGGTACATGTTAGGCAATGCCCCCATGTCGCAGGCACCTTGCACGTTATTCTGCCCACGTACTGGGCCGACGCCGACATTTGGGCGGCCTAAATTGCCGGTCAGCAGTGCCAACCCTGACAATCCTTTAACCACATCCACGCCCTGACCCCACTGGGTAACACCCATGCCCCACAAAATGGTGGCAGAAGGTGCGGCAGCATAGATGCGCATCGCTTCACGAATAGTGTGTG
>NZ_JBLWEX010000043.1:0-8893 GCF_048323875.1 Yersinia sp. LJYL362 | reverse complement strand
TGGAAATGGCCGGGCTACGCGCTGATATCTTATCGCCAGTCAAAGAAACCGGTACTTTGCTCGGGCATGTCACGGCAGAGGCCGCACAAGAGTGTGGTTTGTTGGCTGGAACGCCAGTAGTGATGGGGGGCGGTGACGTACAACTCGGCTGCTTAGGGTTAGGCGTGGTACAACCGGGGCAGACCGCGGTGTTAGGCGGCACTTTCTGGCAGCAAGTGGTTAACTTGCCCAAACCGATTACTGACCCCAATATGAACACCCGCATTAACCCTCACGTCATTCCCGGCATGGTGCAAGCAGAATCCATCAGCTTCTTTACCGGCCTGACCATGCGCTGGTTCCGTGATGCATTTTGCGCCGAAGAAAAATTACTTGCCCAGCGGTTAGGGATTGATACTTATAGTTTGCTGGAAGATATGGCGGCGCGGGTGCCTGCTGGTGCTTACGGGGTGATGCCTATTTTCTCGGATGTCATGCGCTTTAAATCCTGGTATCACGCCGCACCTTCCTTTATTAACCTGTCGCTCGACCCTGAAAAATGCAACAAAGCCACTTTATTCCGTGCCTTGGAAGAGAACGCAGCAATCGTTTCGGCCTGTAATTTGGCACAAATTGCGGAATTCTCCGGTGTCAAAGCCTCGTCAGTGGTATTTGCTGGCGGCGGTTCAAAAGGCAAACTGTGGAGCCAAATTCTGGCCGATGTAACCGGCATTCCGGTCCGTGTACCGGTAGTAAAAGAGGCCACCGCTTTAGGCTGTGCGATTGCAGCAGGTGTCGGCGTCGGGCTATATGAAGCGCTCGATAAAACCGGAGAGCGGCTGGTGCGCTGGGAGCGAGAATACCAACCGAATACTGAACACCAGGCACTTTATCAAGCCGCTAAAGTCAACTGGCAGGCGGTGTATACCGATCAACTGACATTAGTCGATAGTGGGCTGACTACCTCCCTATGGAAAGCCCCCGGCCTTTAAAATTGACTATCTCACTTGCCAGCTTGAGCTTCGGGGCAGTGCTCATCACCGTCACATACTGATGTATGCTTCGGTTCTTGCGCGCTGTCCGCACTCAATCTGCCTGCGCCGATGACGTCAATTTTCTCTGATTGACTATCTTACTTGCCATTTTGAACGTGAGCAGTGCTCGCCGCCGTCACGTACTACGTGTACGCTCCGTTGGCTATGCGCTGGTCGCGTCCAAACTGCCAGCGTCGATGACGTCAATTGGTTATATTGTTTGATAAGGGCAGACAGCCCAAATGTGAAACGGCGGGGAAACGTGCCGTTGGGGTCGTAGCGACGTAAGTCGCCGGAGCGCCCCTAGGTGCGGTCAACCCGTCGCACACGATCAAATAAAGAATTGCCATGCAGTGAACACTTGGATAGCATTATTGCCCCTCTTTCGTTGCCGATGATGGCGCATCCTATGATGAATACATCAAATAAGACAGAATCACCTGCCGGGCAACTTTCTGCTCCTGCTCGCGTCAGTGCCGTTAATTTACCGGCCATACTGCGAGAGAAAGACAATGTTAAACGCATTTTGGTCATTAAATTACGCCATTTCGGCGATGTTCTCCTCACCACGCCTTTACTCAACACGTTAAAAGCCAATTATCCTCAGGCCAAAATCGATGTGCTGCTGTATGGCGGCACGCAAGATATGCTGCGGGAGAACAAAACGGTTAATCATGCATTTATTGTCGACCGCGGCCTAAAACATGCGGGCTTAACGGCCCAAATCAGCGGCGAAAAAGCGTTGTTTAATGCATTGAAAGAGCACCATTATGATCTGATCCTCAATTTATCTGATCAATGGCGAGCCGCCGCTTATTGCCGTTTATTAAAACCGGGTTTCAGCATCGGTTTCCATTACCCCAAACGCGATACCTGGTTATGGCGCTACTGTCACTCCACCTTAGTCGATATTCCCCATGCCGCCGAACGGCATACGGTTCTCAATAATTTGGATATCCTCGCGCCGTTACAACTGACGAATATCAGCACTAACGTCACCATGGCTTATGGCCCGCACGATATTGAGCGAGTAAAACAACTGTGCCAGCAACGTAATATTGCGGATTACATCCTGATTCAACCTTCTGCGCGCTGGAAGTTTAAAACTTGGGCCAGTGAATCATTCAGTCAGCTGATAAACCACCTCACCGAACAAGGCGAGACTGTGCTGTTAACCGGCGGTAAAGACAGTGCTGAATTGGACTATATCGCTGATATTATTGCGGGGTGCGCACAACCCGAAAAAGTGGTGAATTTATCCGGTCTTTTGGCACTGCCGGAACTGGCCGTCTTGATAGATAACGCTAAGCTATTTATTGGCGTAGATTCCGTGGCAATGCATATGGCGGCTGCATTACAAACCCCCGCAGTGGTGCTTTTTGGCCCGAGTAACCTTAATCAATGGTACCCATGGCAGGCCCCGCACACCCTGTTATGGGCAGGTCGTTACCGCACGTTGCCGCATCCTAACGAGATAGATACTGACACGACGGATCGCTATTTGAACGCTATCCCTGTAGATGATGTCATAGGTGCTGTTGACGCCTGGCGAACTCAACGCCGGTAGTCTGCCAATGATGGACTTATGTTCGCCAATTTTGAGTCTTCCAACCAGCTTAAGCTGAGAGAATTATGATAACTTCATCGACTTCCGCGCCGGGCATATCCCCGGCTAACCCGCGTGGTGAAATGCTAAACAGTATTGCGGCATTACTGTTAGGTATCGCTTTACCAACCTCCAATCCTCTTATCAATATATCGCTGGTTTTAATTCTTATTAGCTTGATCATTAATCGGAAATCTCTGCGATTAAAACCCTTACTGACCAACCCATTAGTCTATTTGCCCGCCGCCATGTTTGCACTGTTAGCGCTGTCATTATTGTTCCATCACAACAGCTATGGCCCGGAAATGGTGAGTAAAGATAAGAAATTTCTTTATGTCCTACCGCTGGCACTGTTCTTTATCAACCAACCCCAGCGAGTGAAGCTGTTTTGTCTGGGGTTCTTACTTGCCAATGCGGTGGCGTTGGCTGGGACGCTGGCTGTCGGGGTATTGCATCTCCCCATTGGCCATGTAGACCCGACAAACCCAACCATCTTTAAACTGCAAATTACCCAAAACTTCTTTATGGCATTGGCGGCCATGTTATGGCTGACGCTGGCTTTTAGAAGCCGAGGCTGGCAGCGTTGGGGTTATGGTCTACTGGTGGTGCTAGCCAGCTACAGTATTTTATTCTTGGTGCTAGGCCGCACCGGGTATGTTGCTCTGGTTGTTGGGTTAGGGATATGGCTATTTTTCTCGCTAGGCAGTCGCCAACGCTGGCTATTAGTGGTGCTGGGAGCCATTGCATTTGCGGCACTGCTGCTGATTCCCAATAAAGCGACGGAACGTATCACTGAGGGTGTGAATGAGATTAAAGTCTGCATGGCGGCCTCTGCGAATAACGTCAATGATGCATGTTCTACGTCAATGGGGCAGCGTTCTGCCTTTGCCATCGAGGCGGTTCGATTAATTAAGGAAGCGCCTATTCTGGGCCACGGTGCTGGCGGCTTTTATTATGAGAACCCAGAAATCAACTACAAGATAAACAACCCACATAATCAATATCTGTTGGAAACTATCCAATCCGGTGTTGTAGGTTTGATTATCTTCCTGGCATGGATTGTCTGCTGTTACCGTGTTATTTGGCAACAAACACCCGGGCTACGTAATGTCTTGCTGGCAGTATTGACCAGCTATATGGCGTGTAACTTCTTTAATTCATTCTTGCTGGACTCTTCTGAAGGCCATCTATTTATGATTTTTGTCGCCATTCTGGCAGGGTATTCCGTGACAGGTACTCAGCCGCGTTTGGATCAGAAGAAGACAACGTAGCGGCCATTTTGAGTGAACATTAGCGATAACTGATTAAGTCAACGGCTCCCAATGGGAGCCGTTTTTCATGGTACTACTGTCGTTATCCTGGATTAGGTAATGATAATAGAGACTTTAAAATTAAAAGTATTCTTTAATAAAACCGCGAAGATGTTTATTCAAATTGAGGGGTGTTTAATGAAATGTGAGTTTTACAAACGTAATTAACCAGTTTTATTTACGTCATCTTATAGAGAAAGGGAATAATGAGCTTTTGTGTGGGTGAATTCCTACATTATTTTCATCGATATGCTCTTTCTCTTTGTCAGACATTTCAATATGAAATATCAAACTTTCTAATGTCACCATGAAGAAATCTTGCTGTTTTCTTTATTTAAATTAACTGGTTATTGTAGTGTTTTATCCTGTAAGGATTGTTTTTTTGAAAACAAAACACCACACATTGCTTGCTGCGTGGCGTTAGATTCCTGTGATTTTCGTTAAGATAAATGTAAAAATTAAAGACTAACATTTTTATAACAATTGTAAAAGAAATCTAAATGAATCCTAAATAAAATCTAAATAATGATTATCCTATTGCCAGTTTTATTGATTTTTTTGATAGGAATGACTACCGCTTTGGCTATAAGAAAGGTATATCACTTTATTTTATAAAAACTAAAACACCCGCTATAAAGCTGGCAATTCTGGCGGGGGGATCTGTAATTTAAAAGGTTGTTATAACGTTCAAAATGAAAAGGTAGAGAAAATTTTTCTAAGAAATGACCTATTTTTTTACATGAGGGGATTTGTTGTAATTGATTGAATTTAAATGTTTTTTTATTTTAACTTTTAAGGGGTAATCATTAAGCTTAGACCATGAAATTATCAAGTGCAACATGGCATGGATCCTATTTGTTCTCGCACAATTGAAAGCGTGTACGCGCTGGAATCGTTCTAAATGACTCATATAAATAAAACAGATTTCTATGCTAATGAGATGGCTTTTATTTAGTGAATTAAACTGGAGAGTTTTCCTCTGGATAAGAAAAATGATGATTTAGATCACTATTAGAATTTTTTTAAGTATGTGATAATTTTTGCAACAATTTACATATTGTAAGATTTGGTCTACTTTCCGGACATTATGCAATAATTTTAAAGGAAGCTATGATAACTATGTATTTATATCGCTAAGTGGGTCCAGGTGAATCTGTTTGTGGGGATAGGCAGAATCTACCTTTAACTTAATTTATCCAACGTCATTGAGAACATCATGGCCAATTCATCTACGAATAAATTATCTTTACCGGCCCTAACTTCTTTAGTGGTCGGCTCAATGATCGGGGCCGGTATCTTCTCATTACCCGCAACGTTCGGCAGGGCAACTGGTGGTTTTGGTGCACTCATTGCCTGGTGTATTGCTGGTGGTGGGATGTTAATGCTGGCTTTTGTTTTTCAAACATTAGCTCAGCGTAAACCTAATCTGGATTCCGGTGTATTCATATACGCAAAAGAGGGATTTGGGGATTATCTTGGTTTTGCTTCCGCATTAGGTTTTTGGGCCGGTACCTGTATTGGTAACGTTTCTTACTTTGTTCTTATCAAATCAACATTAGGGGCGTTCTTCCCTATCTTTGGTGACGGGAATACGATTCCAGCGGTATTAGTGGCCTCCGTTATTCTATGGGGATTCCATATCCTGATATTGCGAGGTGTTAAAGAAGCGGCGGCGATTAATACCATTGCCACCTTCGCAAAAATAATTCCTATTTTCATTTTTGTCATCGTACTGATTTTTGCCTTTAAAGGTGATGTGTTCGCACTGAACTTCTGGGGCACACCAGATGTGGTTAAAAGTGTTGATTTGTCTCACCTGAATGACTACGGCTATGTTGGCCATGCGGCAGCTGTCATGCCGGTGGTGGCTGAGCCTGAGTCTTTATTCTCTCAAGTTCGTAGCACCATGTTGGTGACAGTATTTGTGTTCCTGGGGATTGAAGGCGCGAGTGTGTATTCGCGTTACGCCAAAGAACGCAGCCATGTCGGTATTGCCACTGTTCTGGGCTTTATTGGTGTGTTGTGCTTGTTAGTGCTGATAACCATGTTGTCATACGGTGTGTTGCTGCGTCCTGACCTTGCGGCATTACGTCAACCCTCCATGGCCGGGGTACTGGAAGCTATAGTCGGGCGCTGGGGGGCCATCTTCATCAGCGTGGGCCTGATTATTTCGGTATTGGGTGCGTATTTATCCTGGTCACTGTTGGCAGCAGAAGTGCTGTTCTCGGCGGCGAAAAGTAAAAGCATGCCAAAAATATTTGGTACCGAAAATAGTAATGCAGTGCCTTCAGCGGCGGTATGGCTGACCAACATCTTTATTCAAGTGTTCTTAATTCTGACACTGTTTACAGATTATGCTTTCCAATTGGCATTGGAGTTAACCAGCTCATTAACTCTTATCCCTTATCTGTTGGTGGGGGCTTACGGGCTAAAACTGGCTTGGACAGGTGAAACTTACGAAACCAATGCCCGTGGCCACAGAAAAGATCTCATCTTCGCCCTCATTGCCACTTTCTATTCCGCATTGATGATTTATGCCGGTGGTCTGAAATACTTGCTGCTGTCAGCCATCATTTACGGTCCTGGCACGATTTTGTATCTGATTGCCAAACGTGAACAGCATCAGAAAGCGTTTAATACCTACGAAAGAATACTGTTTATCGTTCTTATTGTGGCTGCGGTTGCTGCGATTTATAGCATTGCCACCGGAATCATCACCATATAATTTATTGGAGTTCTTATGTCAGATAAAGCTAAGAAAACTCACGCCAAGCCCAAATTTGGTGTTCACTCTGAAGTCGGCAAGTTGCACAAAGTTTTGGTCTGCGCACCTGGACGCGCCCATAACCGCCTGACTCCCAGTAACTGTGATGAATTATTATTTGATGATGTTCTGTGGGTTGAAAGAGCCAAACGCGACCATTTTGACTTCATGACCAAAATGCGTGAACGCGGTGTTGATGTGGTGGAAATGCATAATCTGCTGGCTGAGACTCTGGAAAATAAGGAAACAGGGGCAAAGGCCAAAAAGTGGATTCTGGATCAGCAAATTGTACCGAATGAAGTGTCACTGGGTATTTTGCAAGAAACCCGCAGTTATCTGGAAAGCCTGACGCCGCGCTTGTTAGCTGAAGTGCTGATTGGCGGTTTATCTACCACTGAACTGCATAAAGACGGCAAATGCGATAAAGAAGAGTTGAAGCTGATCCGCGAGGCGGTTGGCATCACGGAATATCTGCTGCCGCCGCTGCCCAATACCCTTTATACCCGCGACACCACTTGCTGGATTTATGGCGGCGTGACCCTGAATCCACTGTATTGGCCAGCGCGTCATGAAGAAACTATTCTGACCACGGCTATCTATAAATTCCACCCGGATTTTGGCGACGCCAATGTGAAGGTGTGGTGGGGTGACCCAACACAGCATCATGGAACCGCGACATTGGAAGGTGGCGATGTGATGCCAATTGGCAACAAAACCGTGCTCATCGGTATGAGTGAGCGCACCTCTCATCAGGCCATTACTCAGTTGGCTCAGTCACTGTTTAAAAACAGTGAAGGGCAAGTTGAACGCGTGATGATTGCCGCGATGCCAAAATTACGTGCTGCCATGCATCTGGATACCGTGTTCACTTTCTGCGACCGCGATGTAGTTACCCTCTACCCGGCGATTGTTAATCAGATTCAAACCTTCTCACTGCGCCCGGATAATGGCCCGACTGGCATTAAATTAAGCCGCGACAAAGGCACATTTGTTGAAGCGGTGGCCGGTGCATTAAACCTGAAAAAACTGCGCGTGGTAGAGACTGAAGGTAATGATTACGACACTGAACGCCAGCAGTGGGACAGCGGCAATAACATGGTCGCACTGGAGCCAGGTGTGGTGTTGGCTTATGACCGTAATACCAAAACTAACACCCAATTGCGTAAAGAAGGGGTGGAAGTGATTGAGATTGTCGGCAGTGAGTTAGGTCGTGGGCGCGGCGGCGGTCACTGTATGACTTGTCCTATCATCCGGGATGCCGTTGATTACTAATTCCCTTCGGCCTTGAAGCCACAGGGTTGTTAGCTGCGCGCACTTACCCGAATCACTTACTTGGGTAAGCTCGTCGGGATGCGTTTGCTGGCTGCCTACCTGTGGCTCCAATGACTTTGGGAACACCCTTCGGCCTTGAAGCCATAGGGTTGTTAGCTGCGCGCACTTACCCGAATCACTGACTTGGGTAAGCTCGTCGGGATGCGTTTGCTCTTAAAAAATAGCTGATAGTGAGTAGCAGAGTAGCGCTATTTCTCTATTGGCTATTTCTCCGTTAACTTATCTTTACTTTTCACGCAAATAACACTACCCATTTCAGTGCTAATTGTGCTGATCTACTTTTAGGGATATTTACAGGGGGATTATTATTCACTAGGGCGCAGACGTGCCGTCTGTCACAGAAAAAGTGACGCAGAAAACCGATAAAAAAATGTGAATAATTAATCTGCAATAATTTTTGAAAATCTGACTCAACGAGATCTTATAGTGAAGATAAAAACAGTCGTCACCTTGCTATTAACGTTTCTTCTCGCTGCTTGCGACAGAACTCCCCCGGAAGTCGTGGAAAGTGTGCGCCCGGTAAAAATATTTACCGTGGAAGACAGTGGACAAAATGGGACTCGTTATTTCCCTGCGCGGCTACAAGCGGGTGATGAAACTCAACTCTCCTTTAAACGTAGCGGGCAACTACAACAACTGCTGGTTCGTGAAGGTGAGCAGGTGAAAAAAGGTCAGGTAATTGCCAAGTTGAATGATACTGATCTGACTCTGCGCGTTAGGGATCGTCAGTCCACCTTTAACCTGGCACGAGATCAGTTTAATCGTTTCAATACCTTGCAAGGTCAAAGGGCTGTCTCACGCGCTGAGTTAGATGTTCGCCGCGCCGAGATGGAATCTGCTCGCGCAGCATTGGAAATTGCACAAAAAG
>NZ_JBLWEX010000042.1:0-8884 GCF_048323875.1 Yersinia sp. LJYL362 | reverse complement strand
AATTTCGAACATCCGATGAAGCTATCGACAGTGGCAATGAACTGACGATGACCATCAGTCACCCGCTACGCAGTGTGAAAGTCCCGGTTGGCACCTCGCTGTTATTTGCTTTGGAGCAACACAAAGTACCGGTGATGGCCGCTTGTCGCGCGGGTGTTTGTGGCTCTTGTAAAACCCGAATTCTGCACGGCGACTACACCACCAGCAGCACCATGACACTGACACCGGAAGAAATCGCTCAGGGTTATGTTCTGGCATGCAGTTGCCAGTTGCAGGGGGATGTTCAACTGGCTTGATAGAATTATTCTTGCTCCATTAATGCGGTTAATACGGCAATAATCGTCAGACGAGCCATACTTTGGCCTCATATATCCTAAATAATTCGAGCTACAGGAAGGCGGCAATTGAGTAAATCCCCGGGAGCTTACATCAGTAAGTGACCGGGGTGCGCGAAAGCAGCCAACGCACCAGCAGCTTGGAGTATGACAGGTATAGGATAATGACTCGCCATTAATCCTTGAGGGAACAACTATGAAGCAAACCGTGGCAACACTGGTCGCAAAAACGTTGGAACAAGCTGGCGTTAAACGAATCTGGGGCGTAACTGGGGACTCACTCAATGGTCTGAGTGATAGCCTGCACCGCATGGGAACTATCGAGTGGTTGGGAACACGCCACGAAGAAGTTGCCGCTTTCGCTGCTGGCGCGGAGGCACAACTCACCGGACAACTCGCTGTCTGTGCGGGTTCTTGTGGCCCGGGTAACCTACATCTGATTAATGGCTTATTTGATTGCCATCGCAACCATGTTCCCGTGCTGGCAATCGCCGCTCATATCCCATCCAGTGAGATTGGCAGCGGATATTTCCAAGAAACTCACCCACAAGAACTGTTTCGCGAATGCAGCCACTACTGTGAATTGGTGTCAAATCCAGAGCAATTGCCTCGCGTGCTAGAAATTGCCATGCGCAAAGCCATCCTTAACCGTGGTGTTTCAGTGATTGTGCTGCCGGGGGATGTCGCACTACAACCGGCTCCGGAAGATGCCGCCGTGGTGTGGCAAACACCTAAACTGCCTTTAGTTCAGCCACAGATGAGTGAGTTGAATATCTTGGCCGAGACATTAAACCAAGCCAAAAACATCACACTAATGTGCGGCAGTGGCTGCGCGGATGCCCATGATGAAGTGGTGAAACTGGCTGAAATTCTGCAAGCCCCCGTAGTACATGCGCTGCGTGGTAAAGAACATATTGAGTGGGACAATCCCTACAGTGTAGGCATGACCGGGCTGATTGGTTTTGCCTCCGGCTATCATGCCATGATGAATGCCGATACGTTGGTATTGCTGGGGACACAGTTCCCCTACCGCGCGTTTTATCCCACCCATGCAAATATCATTCAGATTGATATCAATCCCGGCAGCATCGGCGCTCACTGCCCGGTCAATATGGCGCTGGTCGGTGATATCAAAACCACGCTGAGTGCGCTGTTACCTCAACTAGAAGCCAAAAGTGATAATACATTTTTGACCAAGGCACTGGAGCACTATCGCACCACGCGCAAAGATCTGGATGGGCTGGCAACCGCCAATGATAACCAACCCATTCACCCGCAATATCTGGCGCAACAAATCAGCCGCCATGCCACAGATGATGCCGTTTTCACTTGTGATGTTGGCACACCCACTGTGTGGGCTGCCCGTTATCTGGAAATGAACGGAAAGCGCCGTTTACTGGGTTCGTTTAACCACGGATCTATGGCTAATGCCATGCCACAAGCCATTGGTGCGCAAGCCACCGATCCGAATCGACAAGTTGTGGCCTTATGTGGTGATGGCGGTTTCACTATGCTAATGGGGGATTTTCTCACCTTGGCACAGCTAAAATTGCCGGTGAAAATTGTGGTATTTAATAACAGTGTATTGGGCTTTGTCGCCATGGAGATGAAAGCCGGTGGCTATCTAACCGATGGCACTGATTTACATAATCCTGATTTTGCCGCTATCGCTAACGCGGCGGGCATTAAAGGTATTCGGGTAGAAAAAGCCTCTGAGTTAGATGCGGCACTGGAAAGCGCTTTTGCCCATCCGGGGCCAGTCTTGGTGGATGTGGTCACCGCCAAACAAGAACTGTCGATGCCGCCACAAATCAAGTTTGAGCAAGCCAAAGGATTCAGCCTGTACATGCTTAGAGCTATCATTAATGGCCGTGGTGATGAAGTGGTCGAACTGGCCAAAACCAACTGGTTACGGTGATAAAATACCGTTCATTTCATAAAAATTCTCTCCGTTTTTCCTGCCACAGAGGCCGATTTTATACTGGCTTCTGTGGTAAACAATTGTTGTAATTTTCCCATCCAGTTAACAGTTTTCACATCCTATCCAGATAAAAATTAAGCAGGCGCATGAGGCTGCTTTATTTAAATCCTCATTCATAATGTACGGCGTAAATCTTAATTAAGTCGAATTTGTATTGGGGATAAATAAAATGGCAAAAAGCACCATGTCAGATTTCTCACCTTCGGCGGAGTTAATCTGCATACTCAGAGCAAAGTCTTACAGTGAGAAAAGAGAGGGATACAAAACAGATGATTATATCTCGCTATTAATTTCGCACTCTCTAACCTCTTTCTTTTCCATGACACAAAAATCTTTTTTGATGCCCGGCAATATTCTTTCTCCGCAGATCCCCGCAGGTAGCTATGAGTTTTTAATTAGCCGGATAAAATACATCGACGAATTATTTCAATTGCGTGCCAGCGAATTCGCTAACATTTTCATTCTGGGTGCAGGCTTTGATTCCAGGGCGATTCGATTCCAGAATCAACTACAGCAAAATCGAGTTTACGAACTCGACCACCCGGTATCTCAAAAGAACAAAATAGCTAAGATACAAGAACTTAGCATCCCGATCCCGAAAAATTTACGCTATATCCCGATTGATTTTAATCAGCAGGATTTAACCACTACCTTACAAGAGATTCCGCGAAAAAAAGGAGAGAAAAACCTATTTATATTGGAAGGGCTAATTATGTATCTTCCTCCCAGCACGGTGAACCGTATTTTTTCAGCCATCGACACTTGTGCTCCTGATGGCAGTGAAATCATTTTCGATTATGTTTATTCCGACGTCATCGCCGGTGAAAACACCTCATATGGTTCGGTCGAAGTTTTAGAAGGATTAAAAAACATTGGTGAGCACTGGATTTTTGGCATCGAAAAAGGACATCTGACGGCGTTTCTTAATAAGTATCATCTGAAATTGTATTGTGATGCCGACGCCAGCACTTTAGAAAAGCGTTTTTTTACCAATAAACAAGGGACAGTTCTGGGCAAACTGAATAAAGCGCTAGCAATTGCTCATGGAATTAAATAAAAACCAGAATAAAATCAGCGAACAGACCTTACTTGCGAGATGAATAGCCGATTTAAAGTAAATAATATTTTGTCGGGCTTCTTTGTTTTAATATTCTCGCTATGATGAAACAACTCTTTCCCTGTTCGCGAGAAAATTATGCTGATCGATTTACGCAGTGACACCGTTACGCAACCTGATGCCGCCATGCGCCAAGCCATGGCTAATGCCGAAGTCGGCGATGATGTGTATGGCGATGACCCGACGGTGAATACTTTGGAAGCCCAAGCCGCCAGGTTATCAGGTAAAGAGGCCGCATTATTCCTGCCGACCGGTACACAAGCAAATTTGGTGGCACTGTTGACTCACTGTCAGCGTGGTGAAGAGTATATTGTCGGCCAAAAAGCGCATAACTATCTCTATGAAGCCGGTGGAGCCGCAGTGCTTGGCAGTATTCAACCACAGCCTATTGATGCAAATGATGACGGCACTTTGCCACTGGATAAAGTTTTGGCCGCTATCAAGCCTGATGATATTCATTTTGCCCAAACCCGGCTGTTAAGTTTGGAAAATACCCACAGCGGAAAAGTATTGCCACTGAGTTACTTGCAGCAGGCATGGGCATTGACTCGTGAACAGAAACTGGCGCTACATATTGATGGTGCTCGTATTTTTAATGCCGCCGTGGCACTGAATGTCCCGCTGAGCGAAATCACGCAATATTGCGATACCTTGACAATCTGCCTCTCCAAAGGGCTGGGCGCGCCTGTTGGCTCATTACTGTGTGGCAGCGCTGAATATATTAAACGCGCGCGTCGTTGGCGCAAAATGACCGGCGGCGGCATGCGTCAGGCAGGTATTCTGGCCGCAGCAGGGCTGTATGCATTAGAGCATAATGTGGCGCGACTAAAAGATGATCATGACAATGCCCTCTGGCTGGAACAACAACTGCGTGCGCTAGGGGTAGAGATAGTGGCTCCGGGAGCGCAAACCAATGTGCTGTATATTAAACAATCCGCTGAATTAGCCGCCAAGCTAGGCCCGTGGATGCGCGAACGTGGGGTATTAATCAGCGCTGGCCCAATCACCAGAATGATTACTCACATCAATATTAGCCGTAAGGATTTGGAAAAAGTCGTCGCGCTATGGCATGAGTTTTTGAGCGAGCAGCGCTCATGACACCGCAGCGGATATTGGTGCTGGGCGCCAGTGGCTATATTGGTCAGCATCTGGTGCCGAGACTCAGCCAGCAAGGGCATAGGGTCACTGCGGCTGCCCGCCGTATCGAGTGGTTAAAAGAGCAACCCTGGCCGGGGGTCGATTGCCGTTTTGTTGATCTTTACCAGCCCTCAACCCTTATTACCGCGCTACAAGATATTGATGTCGTCTATTATCTGGTGCATGGCATGGGTGACGGGCAGGATTTGATTGAGCAGGAACGCCTGGCTGCCACCAATATGAAAACAGCGCTGCAACAAAGTCCGTCAGTAAAGCAGATCATTTATCTCAGTGCATTACAGCCGGATGATAACAGTTCCCCTCATCTGATTGCCCGCAAACTAACCGGTGATCTGCTTTGTCAAAGTGGTATTCCGGTGACGGAGCTGCGCGCCAGTATTATTGTCGGCCCGGGTTCTGCCGCTTTTGAAATCATGCGCGATATGGTTTATAACCTGCCAATTCTGACACCACCGCGCTGGGTGCGCTCAAAGTCATCACCGGTTGCGCTGGAAAACTTGTTAGTTTACTTAACGGAATTGCTCAATCATCCGGCCGCAGAAAACCGCATTTTTGATGTCGCCGGGCCGGAATACATTAGCTATCAAACCATGTTCGAGCGCTTTATTGCCATCAGTGGTAAACGGCGCTGGCTGGTCCCCATTCCGCTCCCTACCCGCTTTATCTCGGTTTATTTCATCAATATGGTGACGTCAGTGCCCACGTCCATTGCCAGCGCATTGATTGAAGGACTGAATCACGATCTACCTGCGGATGGTCAAGCTTTACAGGCACTTATCCCCCAACAACTGATCAGTTTTGACGATGCTGTCAAAGAGACATTACGCCGTGAAGACGAAGTGGTGGATTCACCCGACTGGGGTTATGACCCCGAGGCTCGCGCCCGCTGGCGACCGGGTTATGGCTTTTATCCTAAACAAGCCGGCTGCCAACTCTATACCTCAGCATCCAGCGAAGCACTGTGGCATGTGGTACAGCAAATTGGCGGCAAAGAAGGTTATTTCTATGGTAATCCATTATGGAAAACCCGTGCCTGGATGGATGATCTTGCTGGTGGCGGGGTCGTTTATGGCCGTCCAGATAGGGAAACGCTGGAATTAGGTGACTTGATTGATGGCTGGAAAGTTATCACGCTCAAACCGCTGCGTCAGTTGGCAATGATGTTTGGCATGAAAGCACCGGGTCTCGGGCGGTTAACCTTTACCATCAAGGATTTGGGTGGACGACGCAGTTTTGATGTTCGGGCATGGTGGCATCCGGCGGGCTTTAATGGATTACTGTATTGGTTTGTGATGATGCCAGCTCATCTGTTTATTTTTCGCGGAATGGCAAAACGCATCACCACTTTAGCGGTGCAATATGACCGCGAACGCAACCACAAGAGCGACGAATAACGCTGCAAATTCAAGTATGCAGGGGATTCTGATTGCATAGCGCTGCATTTCACGAAAGAATGGCATCTTATTTGCTGGATGAATAAATAAAAGCTCTAGCATTCTGATTTTTGGTGGGAACCGAATTCGCTATGAAGGTATTGGTCACCGGTGCAACCTGTGGGTTAGGCCGAAATGCCGTTGAATATCTCCGTCGTCAGGGTATCAAAGTTATCGCCACCGGCAATAATCCGGCGATGGGTGCATTATTGACAAAAATGGGCGCTGAATTTATTCATGCGGATCTGACGAATCTGGTTTCCTCGCAGGCGAAAGCCATGCTGGCTGATGTCGATACGCTGTGGCACTGCTCCAGTTTTACCTCGCCGTGGGGCACGGAGCAGGCTTTCGAGCTGGCCAATGTCCGCGCCACACGCCGCCTGGGCGAATGGGCCGCTGCTTATGGTGTGGAAAATTTTATTCATATCTCCTCACCGGCCATTTATTTCGATTATCACCACCATCGTAATATTCAGGAAGACTTCCGCCCAGCACGTTTCGCCAATGAGTTCGCGCGAAGCAAGGCGGCGGGAGAGGAAGTAATTCAGCAATTAGCGCTGTCCAACCCGCAAACTCATTTCACTATTTTGCGTCCGCAGGGTCTCTTCGGCCCGCACGATACAGTGATGCTGCCGCGTCTGCTGCAAATGATTAAGTATTATGGCACGCTGCTGCTACCCCGTGGCGGTGATGCACTGGTGGACATGACCTACCAGGAAAATGCCGTACATGCGATGTGGTTAGCAACCCAAAGCCAGAATACACAGTCTGGTAGAGTTTATAATATTACTAATCAGCAACCCCGCCCGCTGCGCACCATCGTGCAACATCTACTGGAAGAGTTGGATATGCCCTGCCGTATTCGCTCAGTGCCCTACCCGATGTTGGATATCATGGCCCGAGCCATGGAAAAACTGGGGAATAAAGCCGAAAAGGAACCAGTATTGACCCATTATGGTGTAGCTAAACTTAATTTTGATCTGACGCTGGATACCCACCGTGCTGAATTAGAATTAGGGTATCGCCCGCAGGTGTCATTGGATGAAGGTATTATCCGCACGGCCCGTTGGTTAAAAGAGCACGGCAAGCTCAACACGCGTTAACTCCGCAGATTCTTTGGGTCTATACTACAATCACTTTCATAACAGATTCTTTCACTTAAGGTCATCATATGAAAAAGAAAAATATTGCCCTGATTCTTCCACTTGCCATTCTGCTTAGCGCTTGTAGTAATACCGTTGATCCAGCATACAAAGACATCAGCAGTCGCACGGCGCCTTGTATTGACGGTGGGCCGGACACGGTAGCGCAAAAATTCTATGACCTGCGGGTTCAGCAAATCGGCAATCAGAGTGGCTTGCCCGATGATAATCTGTCAGCTCAATTTCGCCCTTATCTGAGCCAGGCACTTTATGAGCAGATTCAAACCGCCAGAAAGCAAGCAGGCAATCGCACCTCTTCTGGGGTAAATAGCACACAAACCATTAATGGCGATATCTTCACCAGCTTACGTGAAGGTAGCACCAGCGCGGATGTTGCCAGTGCTTCAACCATTCCCAATACCGATGCGCGGAATATTCCATTACGCGTCAATTTGACGCACCAGTCGGCGGGTGGGCAGTCAGTAATGTGGCAAGACGAAGTGTTGATGATCCGCGAAGGAACCTGCTGGGTGGTCGATGATATCCGCTTTATGGGCGTCTCTTCCCCGGCCAGTAGCCTGCGCCAACTTTTGGGTGATCACTAACTCCGGCGATTTGAAAGATGACAGGTATGTACCGGTTTTGTTCCAGTAAACCGGTACTCCTTGATTTGCAAACACATTATTGTTTTGGTTGTTTTTTAACCTATCACTGCGGTTACTCTGTCAGATTTATTCATCGCATGACAAATTCCCTGCGATAGCATTCAAATCCAAATGTTATGCTGTTTTCTGCCCCTGATGTTGGTTATTAATAAATTTTAACGCACAAAGATTGCATAAGTATGCCGCGGAAGTTACCATTCACGGCATCATTGGCTATTCAGATTTGGCGCATGAGTATTCAACTTAACGGAATTAACTGTTACTACGGCGTACACCAGGCGCTGTTCGACATTACCTTAGACTGTCCTGCGGGCGAAACCTTAGTGTTACTGGGGCCAAGTGGTGCAGGTAAAAGCTCATTATTGCGTGTGCTTAACCTGCTGGAGATGCCACGTTCAGGAACCTTGCAGATAGCAGGTAATCACTTTGACTTTTCCCAGGCCCCAGGCGCAAAAGCTATTCGCGAATTACGCCAGAATGTGGGGATGGTCTTCCAACAATACAATCTTTGGCCACACCTCTCTGTGATACAGAATCTGATTGAAGCCCCTTGCCGCGTGCTGGGTCTGTCAAAAGATGAGGCTATGGCGCGGGCAGAAAAATTACTGACCCGTCTGCGTTTGACTGATTTTGCCGATCGCTTTCCGTTGCACCTCTCGGGTGGCCAGCAACAGCGTGTGGCTATTGCCCGCGCATTGATGATGGAACCGCAGGTTTTGTTGTTTGACGAACCGACTGCGGCGCTTGATCCAGAAATCACAGCACAAATTGTTAGTATTATCCGTGAATTGGCAGGAACCGGTATCACTCAGGTGATTGTAACCCATGAGGTTGAAGTGGCCCGCAAAACGGCCAGCCGTGTGGTTTACATGGAAAACGGCCACGTAGTGGAACAAGGTGATTCCAGCCACTTTACACAACCAACAACTGAAGCTTTTGCCAGCTATCTGTCACATTGATATCTATTTGGGAATTTGCGATGAAAAAATTAATAATTGCTGCCGTCCTTGCCAGTATCAGTTTGTCCGCCTCTGCCGCTGAAACTATTCGTTT
>NZ_JBLWEX010000041.1:0-8881 GCF_048323875.1 Yersinia sp. LJYL362 | reverse complement strand
TGAAAGCTAAGCAACAAGAACAGCGCTTACTTGATAAGCAACGCAATATTCTGGCAGTGGCAGGATTACTGCAACCGAGAATGCCAGCAGAAGAAGTACAGAGTGAGTTTGCGCAGCGGATTGAACCGCGCCTGCTGGATTTGCAGAGCGGTGAGTTTATTCAACAAGATCCGGCAACCTTTGATCGCGTGCAGGCACTGCGTGATAACCAAATGAGTATTGCACTGACACCCGCACAGGATATGGCCGGTATTCGCCGTCGAGCGAATGTGGTTGAAATTTATCTGGTGCGCAGTGAAAGCGGGCAGGTCGATAAAATTGTGTTACCGATTTACGGTTCTGGTTTGTGGTCAATGATGTATGCCTTTGTTGCTATCGACACTGACGGTAAAACCGTACGTGGTATCACTTATTACGATCAAGGTGAAACCCCTGGGCTGGGTGGTGAAGTTGAAAACCCGATTTGGCGTAACCAATGGATTGGCAAGCGGTTATTTGACGATCAAGGGCAACCGGCTATTCGTATTGTCAAGGGGCGAGCGCCTGCTAACGATCCCCATGCAATAGATGGTTTATCTGGTGCGACGCTGACATCCAATGGGGTACAAAACAGCTTTGACTTTTGGCTAGGTGAAAACGGCTTTGGCCCGTTCCTGAAAAAAGTGCGTGAAGGGGGGTTAAAAAATGGCTGATAGCAAAGAGATTAAACGGGTCTTATTGGGGCCGTTATTTGATAACAACCCGATTGCGCTGCAAATTCTGGGAGTGTGCTCTGCGTTGGCAGTTACCACCAAATTGGAAACGGCTTTAGTGATGACACTGGCGGTAACCTTGGTTACAGCATTCTCCAGCTTCTTCATCTCATTGATTCGCAATCATATTCCAAACAGCGTACGTATCATTGTTCAGATGGTGATTATTGCCTCATTGGTCATTGTGGTGGATCAGATTTTACGCGCTTATGCCTATGAGATATCCAAGCAGCTATCAGTATTTGTTGGCCTGATCATCACTAACTGCATTGTGATGGGGCGCGCAGAGGCTTATGCGATGAAATCTCCACCAATCGAAAGCTTTATGGATGGCATCGGCAATGGCTTGGGCTATGGCGTGGTGTTAGTGCTGGTAGGTTTTGTCCGTGAGTTGATTGGCTCCGGTAAATTGTTTGGTGTGACGGTACTGGAAACTGTCCAGAATGGTGGCTGGTATCAGCCTAATGGATTGTTCCTGTTGGCACCTAGTGCATTCTTTATTATTGGCTTGCTGATTTGGGGCCTGCGAACCCTAAAACCTGCGCAGATTGAGAAGGAGTAATTGATGATGGAACATTACATCAGTCTGTTTGTCCGCGCAGTGTTTGTTGAGAATATGGCGTTAGCATTCTTTCTGGGAATGTGTACTTTCCTGGCAGTTTCCAAGAAAGTCTCGACAGCCTTTGGCCTTGGCATTGCGGTAACCGTCGTCTTGGGTATCTCTGTGCCTGCTAACAATTTGGTTTATAACCTGGTTCTACGGGATGGCGCATTAGTTGAGGGGGTTGATCTCAGTTTCCTGAATTTTATTACCTTTATTGGTGTTATCGCCGCCATTGTGCAGGTGCTAGAAATGATCCTGGATCGGTATTTTCCCGCGCTGTACAACGCACTGGGTATTTTCCTGCCACTGATTACGGTGAACTGCGCCATCTTCGGTGGGGTGTCGTTTATGGCACAGCGTGATTATAACTTTCCTGAATCCATCGTTTATGGATTTGGTTCCGGTATTGGTTGGATGTTAGCCATTGTCGCGTTAGCAGGTATTCGTGAAAAAATGAAGTATGCCAATGTACCTGCGGGTTTACAGGGGCTAGGGATCACCTTTATCACTACCGGATTGATGGCCTTAGGGTTTATGTCTTTCTCCGGCGTGAACTTATAAAGGCAGGAATAATTCATGGAAATAATTCTAGGCGTAGTGATGTTCACCCTCATTGTCTTGGCATTGACGGTGATGATTTTATTTGCCAAGTCAAAGCTGGTGAATACTGGTGATATTACAATTGATATAAATGAAGATGCAGATAAGAGTTTCACTGCTCCGGCAGGGGACAAGCTGCTCAATATGCTTTCCAGTCATGGCATATTTGTTTCTTCCGCGTGTGGCGGGGGCGGCTCTTGTGGGCAGTGCCGTGTGACGATTAAAGAAGGCGGTGGCGATATTTTGCCCACGGAGCTTTCTCATATTTCAAAGCGGGAAGCCAAAGAAGGTTGTCGGCTGGCATGTCAGGTTAGTGTGAAACAAAATCTGAAAATTGAATTGCCGGAAGAGATCTTCGGGGTGAAAAAGTGGGAATGCGAGGTTATCTCTAATGATAATAAAGCCACATTTATCAAAGAGCTGAAGCTGAAAATACCGGATGGTGAGGTGGTGCCATTCCGCGCTGGGGGCTTTATCCAAATTGAGGCTGAACCCCATACGGTAAAATACGCTGATTTTGATGTGCCTGAGGAATATCGTGGCGATTGGGATAAATTCAATTTATTCCGGTTTGAATCAGTAGTGACGGAGCCAACAGTGCGCGCTTATTCCATGGCAAACTATCCGGAAGAGCACGGTATTATCATGCTAAATGTGCGTATTGCTACGCCACCACCGTCAGTACCAGATGCTCCACCAGGAATCATGTCTTCCTATATTTGGTCGCTAAAACCGGGTGACAAAGTGGTGATTTCCGGGTCGTTTGGCGAGTTTTTTGCCAAAGATACTGATGCGGAAATGATCTTTATTGGCGGCGGCGCGGGTATGGCCCCAATGCGTTCGCATATTTTTGATCAGCTTAAACGGCTGCATTCAAAGCGTAAAATCAGCTTCTGGTATGGTGCGCGTTCACGGCGCGAGATGTTTTATGAAGAAGATTTTGATCAGTTACAGGCTGAAAATGATAATTTCCGTTGGCATGTGGCTTTGTCTGACCCGCAGCCAGAGGACAATTGGACGGGTTATACCGGCTTCATTCATAACGTGTTATTAGAAAACTATCTTAAAAATCACCCAGCACCTGAAGATTGCGAGTTTTATATGTGTGGTCCGCCAATGATGAATGCGGCGGTCATCAAGATGCTGAAAGACCTTGGGGTGGAAGATGAAAACATTATGCTCGATGATTTTGGTGGCTGAGTTGCCACCACTCGGATTTCTACATTAATTGGGGATATTGTGCGAAAACATATAATGCATTGGCTAATGGCGACTGTGGGGGTTTTGTTGCTAACAGGCTGCGGTCCTGAGCAAATCAATCTTGAAGGTAAAACGATGGGCACCTCATATTCAATCAAATATGTGAGTGACTCATCAACCCTCAGCCCGAAAAAGTTACAACAGGAAATAGATCGCGAACTGGAACAGGTTAATGATCAAATGTCGACTTATCGACCGAATTCCGAGCTGAGCCGTTTCAATAAAAGTCAGCAAGTGGATACGCCATTTCCTGTTTCTATTGCTACCGCCAAGGTGGTACGTGAGGCTATTCGTATTAATCGCCTGACGGACGGAGCGTTGGATGTAACTGTCGGGCCGTTGGTTAATCTATGGGGCTTTGGCCCAGAAGGACGACCAAATGTGGTGCCTACTGATGCTGAGATCACCAAACGCCGGGAATGGGTTGGTATTGATAAACTTGCCGTAGAAAATGGAGCTTTAATCAAACATATTCCTGAACTGTATGTTGATCTTTCTGCTATAGCTAAAGGATATGGGGTCGATGTTGTTGCCGAATATTTGGAAGCGCAGAATATCGATAACTATATGGTTGATATTGGCGGTGAGGTTCGGACTCGGGGTAATAATGGGGAGAATAAACCTTGGCGCATTGCTATTGAAAAGCCTATTGCAGGGTCAGAGCAAAGTGCGCAAGAGATTATCGAACCCGGTCGAATGGCTATCGCAACTTCTGGTGATTACCGTAATTACTTTGAACAAAATGGCGTGCGCTATTCACATACCATTGATCCTGAAACCGGGCGGCCAATTAACCATCGCTTAGTTTCCATTACTGTTTTAGACCCAAGCTGTATGACCGCTGATGGGCTCTCGACTGGATTAGGCGTGCTTGGGCCGGAGCGAGGAATGACATTAGCTAATTTATTGGGTATTCCGGTATTTATGATAGTGAAAACTGATGATGGTTTTGAGGAGCGTTCTTCAGAGTCGTTCAAACCTTATCTGCAAAAGCGGCTGTGACAGGAGAGGGATATGTTAACTGTTTTTATCGCGTCCTTTGTCTTTTTTCTCTTGGTCATTGCTGGGATGTCGCTGGGTTATATCGTAAAACGTAAAACCTTACAGGGCAGTTGCGGAGGCATTAGTGCTTTGGGTATGGAGAAAGTGTGTGATTGCCCCGAGCCTTGTGATTCGCGTAAGAAACGGTTAGCCAAAGAGTCCGCTCGTCAGAAAGCTCTGGAGCAGTATCGCATTCTATAGCTGGGATCTAAATTGTCTTACTGTCTGTAAAACCCCTCGCTTAATAAGGATTTGAGCGAGGGGTTTTGTTTTTTATATCCTAAATAATTCGAGTGGTAGGCAGTCAGCACACATGCAGTTTGAAATATGACGGTATAGTTATTTATTGTCGTGGGCTATCTTTTTAAATTGGCTTGGAGAGTCGACCATTACACCATTAGCACCTAACTCTTTTGCTTTCATATAATCTTCAGGAGTATTAATTCCGAAGAAAATAATATGTGCATTTGTATTTTTACGGAAACAATCAACGGCTTCTTTATCCCAACTTAATACTGCTTTAGAACGCCCTTCACCCAGAGTGTATTTTTCCACTACCTCAACATTACGGTGTAATTCCAAACCATACCAGCGCTCTTTATTATCTGCTGGTAGTTCACATTTATGAGCCATTGTAATATTGGCTAACTGCGTTCGAGTAAAGTCTCGGCTTTCAAAATGCTGAATTTGATGTGCAGCATCACTTTTTTCATTAACCGCATCCAATGCTTTCAGATAACTATCATTGGTCGAGTAAACTCGGGTTCTGCCTAGCCTGTTTCCTTCGCCTTTGGTGGTTGCATTCAGCGTTTTTTGTAGTGCTTCGGCAAAGGCAACTGGGTTTGCATCTGGTGATTTAATGTCGAGGTAAAATGTTGTTGTCGGGAAGGTCTTCAATACTTCATCCAGCGTAGGAATGCCAATGCGTGGAGCTGACTTAGGTTGAATATTATGTTTTTCATTATAGTTAACGCTGGCATCAAAGCCGGTGAGTTGTTTGGCGGTATAGCCAGAAACTTTCCCTGATTTATTGGTCAAGTCCTCAAGGAGAATAGGGCGATACAATACTGGAATATTATCCTTTGATAACTGTAGTGTTATCCAGATTGCATCTGCACCATTAGCCAATGCTTTTTTAATGGCTGGAATTGTATTTTCAGGTGCATCGGCTGTTCCACCCCGGTGAGCAATAATTTGTGGTGCTTGTTGGGGCATTGTTGAAGTGACTGAATTAGCATTTGTTACAAAAGTAGTTGAGAGTAATAAAGTAGCCATAATATAATTTCGCATAATATTTAATTTCCATCCATTGACTGGTGATGAGTTGTTGCAGGGTGATGTTAATCATATAGCCAATATTATTTGGCTTTGTCGAATTTAATGATTTTTTATTAAAAATAAATGACAAAAATGGAAAAAAAGCCAATAACAGAATTCAATTCTGTTATTGGCTAATTTGGTTGCCACATTGATTAGGATAATTATGACTATCGCCTATGGCGAATTAACGTCTTATATTATTAAAAGAAGTATTTGGCGCTAATTTCTCTCAGACAAAAGTGGTTTATCCATCTGAACCAGAAAATTCTGTAAGAATCTTAAAAAACATTAGTGAAGCATGCAAAGGTTGTATTAATGTTACCTGTAATTTTATTGGGTGGTCGCGCCCTAAGTAACAGGTCTCAAGAAGGAATGCAGTGTGTCGAAATTGCGAGTGGGTGTGATTTTTGGCGGTAAATCAGCTGAACATGAAGTGTCATTACAGTCGGCCAAGAACATCGTAGATGCGATTGATAAAGAAAAATTCGATGTGATGTTATTAGGTATTGATAAACAAGGAATATGGCATGTTAATGATGCATCTAATTACTTGTTAAATGCAGAAAACCCAGCATTGATTTCCCTGAACCATTCAAACAAAAATGTCGCGCTGATCCCAGGCCAAGAGCATCAGCAGCTGATTGCTACCGATAATGCCTCTGCATTGGCTCAGTTGGACGTCATTTTCCCGATTGTCCATGGGACATTAGGGGAGGATGGATCCTTGCAAGGCCTGCTACGCATGGCAAATATTCCTTTTGTCGGCTCCGGTGTTGTGGGTTCTGCGGTTAGCATGGATAAAGATATTACCAAGCGTTTATTGCGTGATGCTGGGTTGAATATCGCACCATTTATTACCCTGACACGGGCGAATAAAGATAACTATATTTTTGAGCAAGTTACGGCAAAACTCGGGTTACCTTTATTTATAAAGCCAGCAAATCAGGGTTCCTCTGTTGGTGTGAGTAAAGTGCGTAATGCATACGAATATGAGCAGGCGGTAGCATTAGCCTTTGATTTTGACCATAAAGTGCTGGTGGAATCGGCTATTGTTGGGCGAGAAATCGAATGTGCAGTTTTGGGCAATGATAATCCGCAAGCCAGTTTGTGTGGTGAAGTCGTTATTAGCGACGAGTTTTATTCCTATGACACAAAATATATTAATGAAACCGGTGCTCAGGTCATTATCCCTGCATCAATAGACAGTGCCGTCAGTGATAATATTCGTGCAGTCGCTTTAGCAGCATTTCGCGCACTTGAGTGCCGTGGTATGGCTCGGGTCGATGTTTTTTTAACGGCCGATAACACCATAATTATCAATGAAATAAATACCCTTCCTGGATTTACCAATATTAGTATGTATCCTAAATTGTGGCGCGCTACAGGGGTTGGCTCGACGGAATTGATCACCACACTGATTGAGCTGGCTTTAGAACGTCATCAGCAAGATAAATCACTGAAAAGCTCTATTCTTAAG
The DNA here is from genome assembly GCF_048323875.1 of Yersinia sp. LJYL362. Taxonomy (NCBI): domain Bacteria; kingdom Pseudomonadati; phylum Pseudomonadota; class Gammaproteobacteria; order Enterobacterales; family Yersiniaceae; genus Yersinia; species Yersinia sp. LJYL362. The sequence goes on along the minus strand of NZ_JBLWEX010000041.1, from coordinate 1,827 downwards.
TAACACTGACTATCACGAATTCAATGATAAAAAGCTGCCGCGCGCAGCTTTTTTATTGAGATGTTATGCGCATACAATCAATTTGACAAAATGTCATAAAGTGACAATACTTCAATTATGAAACTAACAGAAGATCAACTCCTGTTGCGGGAGAGCAAAAAAATCGTTGAAGCACTGGGCAAAACATTTGCACCCTTAGTGGAATTTGTCTTGCATGACCTGACTCAGCCTGAACATGCTATTGCGGCGATTTCAAACAACTTATCCGGTCGGGAAGTCGGTGAACCAGCGACTGAACTGGGGTTGAGCCGTATTGCTGATCCTAACTTCCCTGAGGTCATCCTTAACTATCCGAACCAATTTCCTGATGGCCGTCCGGCAAAAAGTACATCAATTGGCCTGAAAAATAGCAAAGGAGAGTTTATCGGGGCTCTCTGTCTGAATATGGACATCTCCCTGTTTTCTGCCGTTAGTGCCAGCCTGTCACAGCTGACACAAACTACGCCCACCGAAATTCAAGAGTCTTTGGCATCACCTCGCCTTGAGATGTTACGGACTCAGTTGGAACAATTTGCAGCGGCGCACAATACCACGCCACGCGCACTGAATCCGGCACAGCGGCGTGAAATTGTCCGTCAATTGGCACAGGCCGGTTTGATGGATTTGAAAAATGCCCAGACCGTGGTTGCGAATAATCTGGGTGTCGCCCGCTCGACTGTCTATACCTATCTCCCTACTGAAGGAAACTGAAGATGGCCCCATTAGCAATCTGTTACGACGATATTGTTCAAGCACATCAGCGGATTACTGGGGTTGCGCTCAAAACTCCGGTTTTGACCTCATCCACTGCCAATGAGCAGACCGGCGCGCAGCTGTTTTTTAAATGCGAAAATTTCCAGCATATGGGGGCATTCAAATTTCGAGGGGCCTATAACGCGCTGGTGAAATTATCGCCGCAACAGCAAGCAAAAGGGGTTATTGCTTTCTCGTCGGGTAATCATGCACAAGCTATTGCTTTATCGGCTCGTAAATTAGGGATTCGCGCTGTTATTGTCATGCCTAAGGATTCTCCAGCGGTCAAAATTGCGGCGACCCGTGGCTATGGCGGCGAAGTGGTGCTGTATGACCGCTACCTTGAAGATCGCGAAGCTATTAGCAATAAACTGGCACAGGAACAGGGGCTAACATTAATCCCGCCATACGATTATCCGGATGTGATGGCCGGCCAGGGGACAGCGGCGAAAGAATTATTTGAAGAAGTGGGTGAGTTGGATGTGCTGCTGGTACCACTTGGAGGCGGGGGGCTGTTGTCTGGGTGTGCCACAGTCGCCAAAGCGCTTTACCCCAATTGTCAGGTAATTGGGGTGGAACCTGCCGCGGGTAATGATGGGCAACAGAGTTTCCGCAGTGGAAAAATTGTTAAGATTGAAACGCCAGTGACCATTGCGGACGGCGCACAAACACCGGCTTTAGGTCACTACACTTTCCCGGTCATTCAGGAGCGAGTTGATAATATTCTGACTGCGACTGATGATCAGTTAATTTCTGCGATGAAATTTTTCACCAGTCGAATGAAGATTGTGGTTGAGCCCACCGGCTGTTTAGGGGCAGCGGTGGCTTTTGGTGACCAGTTGGATCTACGCGGTAAACGAGTTGGGGTCATTATTTCGGGCGGTAATGTTGATTTAGGGCGTTTGGCTCACTTTATTGATAAGCCTTGATGATGTCTGAGCCTATCTTGATAAATTCAACATCAGGCCTGCCGCCGGCGGGCCATTATAGCCATGCTGTCTGTGCGGGCGGTATGATCTATCTCTCCGGTCAATT
>NZ_JBLWEX010000040.1:0-8870 GCF_048323875.1 Yersinia sp. LJYL362 | reverse complement strand
CTTTGCTGGCAATACCGTCAAGATCGAGCAGTTCAATGACTTTTTCTGCCAGTTGTCGGGGCTGCATGCCAAGTTTTTTGGCAATGGCCATCACACCGTTAGCTTGATAATCGCCAAATTGAGCTTTAGCAGATTGGCGAACCTGAGGTTCGCTGCCTGCTGGAGCACCTGCTGCCATCAGCGCCTGGCTGACTTTATCTGAGAGAAGAGCCTGAATATTCACCGGGTTACCTTAATTACGCACAAAAAAACACATTAATGACGCTCACGAGCATCTCTGTGCCAGTTAATTCAAACGGGGCCAAAACCCTATCACGCAAGGAACGGGAGGGGTTGGCAGAGCGTGAGTCACAAGATGGCAGGATTTATACCATATTTGGCCCCCGACGTCAGCATCAGGCCAGTGGTTACTGGCGTAAATGGAATAGCGGATTATTGAATGTATATACCCTGGATGATTCAGGTGAGCGAGAGCAGCCAACGCACATGCAGCTTGAAGTATGACGGGTATAGATTAAATATGGCTGATTAGAACTAATAACTGTAGATTATGGCCGCTTCAATACCGGAAATAACCGTTAACAGGAGAATAAAATGAGCAGCCTGAAAGATAGCGCCGAATTATCGGACTTATTAATGGACTTGCCCTATTTTGAGCACAAGCTGGTTGTTTTCGCGGCTAAATTAAATCTGGATTTGACGCTATTCAGTGCTGACCATATTTCATTGCGGTGTCATCAAACAGAAACGGCACAACGCTGGCGCAGTGGTTTACAACAATGTGGTCATTTGATGTCCGAGACACAAATTAATGGCCGGCCCATTTGCCTGTTCGATTTAACGCAACCACTGGCCGTTGGGCCCTGGCAAATAGATTGTGTGGAATTGCCTTATCCGGGGAAAACATATTATCCCCATGAAGGGTGGGAACATGTTGAACTGGTACTGCCGGGTGACCCACAAACCTTGATGCAGCGCGCTCGCGCCTTATTACCGGCTACCCTGCCAGCGGGGGTTACGACTAAGTTTAGTGCTCCGCAAGGCGAGCATGAGCGCTTAGCTAATCCGACATTGGCGGTGAGTGATGGTGAGATAACCATTAAGTTTCACCCTTATACTTTGCGACAAATTGTCGATAGTGAACGCAATGGCTAACGTATATGGGTTATTTATTTCAATACCGACTATCACTTATGGTTATCACTGTGACTGGCGTCTACTCATAGATTCAAAATGAGTGCCATAGTGAATGCTTTAGCATGCTTGATTAAATTCTGTTTTAGCTTGAGAGCATTATTCGGCGTTTATTTATTCAATAGTAGAATTATTTAATTAAAACTTATTTGCCGAAAAATAATACTGCCGCAGTGGCATCCGTCAAACGGGGGAAGAGAATGACTACATTGGAAATATGTTGCTACAGCGTTGATTGTGCGCAGGTGGCACAAGAGGCAGGAGCCGACCGGATTGAATTATGCTGCGGTCAGTCCGAAGGGGGCTTAACGCCGAGCATCGGTGCATTAATGCAGGCCAGAGAGACGGTTACCATTCCCGTTCACCCAATCGTCCGCCCGCGCGGGGGGGATTTTTGCTACAGCGACAATGATTTCGCCATCATTAAAAATGATATTGCCCGCATCCGTGATATGGGGTTTGCCGGGGTAGTGGTGGGCGTGCTGGATATTGATGGTCACATTGATATGCGCCGGATGCGAGAAATTATGTCTATTAGTGGCTCATTGGCGGTCACTTTCCATCGGGCATTTGATATGTGTCAGAACCCAATGATTGCGTTACAACAATTAGCGGATCTGAATGTGGCGCGAATTTTAACCTCAGGTCAGCAACAGAATGCTGAGTTGGGGCTGGCATTATTGAAAGATTTAGTTGCCGCCACTCAGGGGCAAGGACCGATTATCATGGCCGGGGCGGGGGTTCGTCTCACCAATATGCAGAAATTTATTGATGCCGGTATTCGAGAGCTTCACAGTTCTGCTGGCCGAACTGTGCCGTCAACCATGAAATACCGCAAAGCGGGTGTAACCATGTGCGCGGACAGTGATGTCGATGAGTTTGCTCATTATTGTGTGGATGGTGAAGTGGTCAAAGACATGAGGAATTTGTTGGAGATGGGCGCGCCGTTACCGCAATCTGCTTAAATTTTGCGCACCTAAAATGCTGAAGTTGTTAATGCCCCGGCCAATCAGACCGGGGTTTTTTAGGGTTTACGGGCGATAAGCACCGCGCGGAGTGGGGCTGGATAACCTTCAACCGTCTTAGTCGGATCGTTCGAATCGAGGAATTCAGTTAATGACTCGCTGGTCATCCAATCGGTACGGCGTTGCTCATCGGTAGTGGTCACGGCCATATCGGCAATTCTGACATCGACAAACCCGCATTTTTCCAGCCAGCCCTTTAGGGCCGGGGCTGATGGAATAAAGTACACATTTCGCATCTGGGCATAGCGATCGCCGGGCACTAATACCTGCTGGCTATTACCTTCAACCACTAATGTTTCAAGTACCAGTTCCCCTTCATTAACTAACTGATTTTTGAGTTGATAGAGGTGATCCAGCGGTGAGCGGCGATGATACAGCACGCCCATTGAAAATACGGTATCAAAGGCCGCCAGTTCCGGCAGTTGTTCAATACCCAGTGGCAACACATGGGCGCGCTGGTCACCCCCGAGCAATTTACGAATAGCTTCAAACTGGCATAAAAATAGCTGCATTGGGTCGATACCCACCGCCAGATGAGCACCTTCGCCAATCATGCGCCATAAGTGATATCCGCTGCCACACCCGACATCCAGTATAGTGCGACCCGCCAGTGGACTGATGTGTGGCAAAACTCGCTGCCATTTCCAGTCGGAACGCCATTCAGTATCAATATCTAACCCGTACAAAGAGAAGGGGCCTTTGCGCCAGGGCATCAGGGCGCGCAACATGTTTTCCATCCCTTCACGCTGGCCAGCTGAAATTGGCGGCGACATCTCTGCCCGCACACTCTCGCGTAAATCCAGTGAGGTTGGCGTGAGCTGCGGCAAGTGCTCAACGGCATTAAACCAGGTTTTAAACTTACCGTGTAATGATTCGCGCTGCCAGGCACTGAGCTGGGCGGGCAGGGTGTCTAGCCATGGGCTTAGCGGGCCTTTGGCAATCAGCCGGTAAAAATCGCCAAATTCAATCATTGAGCCTCTCCCGCTTTCAGGGCAATTAACGAACCAAAATTAAAACATTGGAACCACACTTCCGCGTGTTCGAAACCGGCCTGATGCAGACGCTTTTTATGGGTTTCAACCGAATCCGTCAGCATGACATGCTCCAACATGCTACGTTTCTGGCTAATTTCCAGCTCGCTATAGCCATTCGCACGCTTAAAATCATGATGCATATTGAACAGTAATTCGCCAATATCATTATCTTCAAAGTTGAATTTCTCTGACAGTACCAACGCGCCACCGGGGCGTAGCCCTTGGTATACCTGATTGAGCAGCCGTTGGCGATCCGCTGGCTCCAGGAATTGCAGCGTGAAGTTAAGCACCACCATTGAGGCATTCTCGAGCTGAATATCCAAAATATCGGATTCCACCACTTCCACCGGTGTTTCGGCGCGAAAGGCATCGATATGACGGCGGCAGCGTTCAACCATTGCCGGTGAGTTGTCCACGGCAATAATTTTGCAGCCTTCGGCTTTGATATTGCGGCGCATTGACAGTGTCGCTGCACCGAGCGAACAGCCCAGATCGTAAATCTGGCTATGGGGTTGCACAAAACGCTCAGCCAGCATGCCTATCATCGAGATGATGTTGGAATAACCGGGCACCGATCGGCTTATCATATCAGGGAAGACTTCAGCGACCTTTTCGTCGAAAGTCCAGTCACCTAACTGGGCAATAGGGGCAGCAAACAGGCTATCACGCTGTGGCGCTGCTGGCCCAGGCTGCTGCTGCGTATCATGTAGAGATTGCGTATCGCGTTTTGGCATGGCTGTCATTGACTAAGTAAGAAATGAACAAGAAATTAAAGGCGCATATTATAACAGAAAACGGAACAGATGAGCGCGATAAAGCGGCGGGTGAACAACAGATAGGTGAGAGTCAGCATGAAGGCGGCAGTTAGCCGCCCGAACTTACCGTGTTCCGTTTGGGAACCGAATAACAATCCACCCAAACCTATCAGGTCAGGCTGAAAATCTGATCCCAAGGTAAATAGTAAATATTAGCAATAATCATCAAAACCAACGAAACATAGGTGGCACTCATCCCAGAGCGTCGCCAGCGAATTTCTCGATGGCGTAAACCATAATAATGTAGCAGGCGGCCAATTATCAGCATCAATCCACAGATATGGAGCATCCATGTTTCAGCACCGTTCATTTCCATCATAATGAGTAAAATGACAGCAATAGGAATATATTCTACAGCGTTACCATGTACGCGGATGGCGGTTTGTAATTCATAGAAACCGCCGTCGCCATAAGCGACTCGGTACTGATGTCTCAATTTAACCACATCAAATGAAAGCTTGATCAATAACAGTGCGCCCAACACCACATAAAGCGAGCTAACCATTTTTAACTCCATTGCCCAACCATAGACTGGCCAGATAATGATAACCGCCTACCGGGTTACTGTCGCTACAAAAATGGCAGGAATCACATTTCTTGATACTCGGTTTAGTGTTTGGAAATATGAACTTGTGCCACGGGATAAGCATGACCCGCGGGCAAAGATGTGTTCGGCTGAAAAACAGACAAACAGGATTAGAACAGCGTATCTTGCTCCGGCCAATCAGGGGCTGGGGGCAAGGTGGTCATTACGGCGGCTAATTGCTGCCAAATCTTTTGTGCCTGCTGGGGGGAGTCGCTGTTATCTGGCGTGTGAATGAAAACATAGGGCTGATACAGTGGTTCCCACTGCGGCAGTTTTTGTAGCCAAGGCGAGAACAACGCTAAATTATCATCCAATTGGTCGCCACCAATAAAGCGCACCAATGGCTGGCTGCCGGTGACGACAGCATGCACAGGTAGGCGCGGTTTCTTGCTTTGCGCATCCCGAACGGCTTCAGTCAGAGGCTTTGCTGCATGAATAGGGCGACTATCCAGCATCACGCGATTGACTGCTCGCTGGTGTAAGCCCTGATTGAGTGCGCGTTCGGCATCACCTTTGGCAAAAAATTCTGGGTGACGCACTTCCACGCCATAATGGAAACCCATGGGCAATTTATCGATAAATTGCCATAAACGATGGAGTTCGTTTGGCCCGAAAGCGGCGGGTAACTGTAACCATAATTGGCCAATACGGTGGTGCAAAGGGGACAAACATTGGTAGAAAGCCTGCAAATCTTTATCACAGTCACGCAGAGCTGCTTGATGGCTGATTGACGCCGGGAATTTAAAGCAAAAGCGGAAGTTATCGGGTGTCATATCGCGCCAGCGTTGTACTATTTCCAGCCGTGGCAGTGCATAAAAAGTAGTATTCCCTTCAACACAGTTAAAGTAGCGACTGTAATCAGCCAAGTCCTTGATACCCAATCGGTGCCAGGTTGGGTGTTGCCATTGCGGCAGTCCTATATACATCAATATCCTTCCTATTTGACGCTGCCGCGTTGTTAGCGGCGCTCATTCACCCGAATCACTGACCAGCGTCAGCTCATCGGGATTCACTTGCTTGCTGCCTAGCCGCAACGTCAACTAGTTTGGATATTTCTTTTTGACGGTGCCGCGTTGTTAGCGGCGCTCATTCACCCGAATCACTGACCAACGTCAGCTCATCGGGATTTATTCATTTGCTGCCTAGCTGTAACACCAATTAATTTGGGTAAACCCTTCTGACTTGGCGCTACAGCGTTGTTAGCTGCATTCACGCACCCGAATCACTGACCAACGTCAGCTCATCGGGATTTATTCATTTGCTGCCTGGCTGTAACACCAATTAATTTGGGTAAACTCTTCTTAACTTGGCGTTACAAGTCGCAGTTAGCACAAATTTAACGTTACGCGCTCAGGGCTTTAAGGATATCGGCGCTATTGCGTACGCGGGAGATCCGCGGGAAGATTTTTTCAACCGCGAATTGCTGCATTTCAGCGCTGGCAGTACTGCAACCATCTTCTGCAATCACTAGTTCATAACCGTGCTCCCAGGCGGCCCGGGCGGTAGATTCGACACCAATATTAGTGGCGATACCCGCCAGTACGATGGTTTTGATCCCGCGGCGACGCAGTTGTAAATCTAAATCGGTACCGTAAAACGCGCCCCATTGGTGTTTTACCACTTTAATGTCGTTATCTGTAACTTCAAGCTCTGGCGGGAAAGTCCACCATGACTCAGGTACCACCCCGGCCGGGCTTGGGCTGGGCTGATCGACCGGTTGTTTCAGCGCGTCAGCAAATGAATCTGACCAACCTACGCGCACGAAGACCACCGGTGCACCGAGCTTGCGAAAGTGTTCTGCCAGGTGAGAATTGGTCGCGACAACCTGTTCGGCACTGTAAGGGCCTTTGGCGTAGGGTAAGATCCCCTGCTGTAAATCAATCAATACCAGCGCGGTGGTTTTTGCATCAAGTTTCATGGTGTTATGCCTCGATATCATTTGGGGAATTTCCGGATGACAGACTTAATCTGCTGACCAGTTTATGCCAACATATGTTATCGGGTAGCCCCTATGAGGGGATAATTTTGTTAAATGATGTGTGAAAACAGCACTGAAAGAGATTTTGTCGTGCCAGAGCGCTACGTTCGCTCTTATCTACGCCATGAATTTCCTTTATAATGACTCACTTTTTTCAACACTTTTTAATCCAGAATACCTAAGAAAACAGCCGCACGGACAGTACATAACGCGTGCGGCATCGGCTGAGTAAAAGGATATCGTATGCGTACTGAGTATTGCGGGCAGTTGAATCTGTCTCATGTAGGCCAAGAAGTGACACTTTGTGGTTGGGTTAACCGTCGTCGTGATCTCGGTGGCCTGATTTTTATTGATATGCGCGACCGTGAAGGCATTGTTCAGGTATTCTTCGATCCCGATCATAAAGCCGCTTACGAGCAAGCTTCTGAACTGCGCAATGAGTTCTGTATCCAGATTACCGGTACTGTGCGCGCACGTCCTGACAGCCAAATCAATAAAGATATGTCGACCGGTGAAGTGGAAATCTTTGCTAATACACTGAATATCATTAACCGTTCTGAGCCGTTGCCCCTGGACTCAAATCAGACTAACAGCGAAGAGCAGCGCCTGAAATATCGCTATCTGGATTTGCGTCGCCCTGAGATGGCCGATCGCCTGAAAACGCGCGCTAAAATTACCAGCTTTGTGCGCCGCTTCATGGACAGCCACGGTTTCCTGGATATTGAAACCCCGATGCTGACCAAAGCGACACCGGAAGGTGCGCGTGACTATCTGGTGCCAAGCCGCGTCCATAAAGGCAAGTTTTATGCACTGCCACAGTCACCGCAACTGTTCAAACAACTGCTGATGATGTCCGGTTTTGACCGCTACTATCAGATTGTAAAATGCTTCCGTGATGAAGATTTACGTGCTGACCGTCAACCAGAATTTACTCAGATAGATGTTGAAACCTCTTTCATGACCGCCGACCAAGTGCGTGAAGTGATGGAGAAATTGGTACGCGAATTGTGGCAGGAAACCAAAGGTGTGGATCTGGGTGATTTCCCGGTGATGACCTTTGCCGAAGCTATGCGCCGCTACGGTTCGGATAAACCCGATCTGCGCAACCCAATGGAATTGGTAGATGTCGCTGATTTAGTTAAAGATGTTGAGTTTAAAGTCTTCTCCGGCCCAGCCAATGATGCCAAAGGCCGCGTCGCAGCATTGCGGGTACCGGGTGGCGCACAGGTCACGCGTAAGCAAATTGACGAATACGGTCAGTTTGTCGGTATTTATGGTGCGAAAGGCTTGGCATGGTTGAAAGTTAATGATCGTGCTGCGGGCGTTGAGGGGGTACAAAGCCCAATCGCGAAGTTCCTCAGTGCTGATGTGTTGGAAGCTATTCTGGCCCGCACTCAGGCTGAAAGCGGCGATATCCTGTTCTTTGGTGCTGACAGCTTTAAAGTGGTGACGGATGCGATGGGCGCGTTGCGTCTAAAAGTCGGCCGTGACCTGGCATTGACCAAACTGGATTCATGGGCACCGCTGTGGGTAGTTGACTTCCCAATGTTCGAAGACGATAGCGAAGGCGGCTTGTCTGCCATGCATCATCCGTTCACTGCGCCGAAAGACATGAGCCCAGAGCAATTGGCTGCGGCCCCAACCACCGCTATCGCCAATGCTTACGATATGGTCATTAACGGCTATGAAGTGGGTGGCGGCTCAGTGCGTATTCACCGTACTGAAATGCAGCAGCAAGTGTTTGGCATTCTGGGTATCAATGAAGAAGAGCAGCGCGAGAAGTTTGGCTTCCTGCTGGATGCTTTGAAATACGGTACTCCACCGCATGCGGGCCTGGCGTTTGGTTTGGATCGCCTGGTGATGCTGTTGACCGGCACAGATAACATTCGTGATGTGATTGCCTTCCCGAAAACCACGGCGGCGGCTTGTCTGATGACTGATGCACCTAGTTTTGCCAATCCTGCTTCACTGCAAGAGCTGTCTATCAGCGTGGTAGCGAAGAAAGGGGCCACTGATAGCTCGGCAGAAGAGAATCAGTAATGAATTATAAACGGCCTGAGTCTATTTTGGCGGTGATCTACGCCAAAAACAGTGGCCGGGTGTTGATGTTGCAACGGCGTGATGATCCTGATTTTTGGCAGTCGGTCACCGGCAGTCTGGAAGGTGATGAAACGCCGTTGGAAACCGCCCAGCGCGAAGTAAAGGAAGAAGTCGGCATTGATATACTGGGTGAAAATC
>NZ_JBLWEX010000039.1:0-8844 GCF_048323875.1 Yersinia sp. LJYL362 | reverse complement strand
CAGGCAGTGCCAAGATTATGCAGTTGCAGCAATTAGTCAATATGTTTGGTGCGGATTTACAGCGCCGCTATGGTGAAAAAATTCATAAACTCACGCTACACGGCGGGTTTAGCTGTCCTAATCGTGACGGAACCCTTGGCCGTGGTGGCTGCACTTTTTGTAATGTGGCTTCATTTGCAGATGAACAAATGCAGCAACAGGGCATTGCGCAGCAATTGGCGGAGCAAGCTAAAAAAGCCAATCGGGCAAAACGCTACCTGGCTTACTTCCAGGCCTATACCAGTACTTATGCAGAGGTCAATGCGCTGGCGGTGATGTATGAGCAAGCTTTGGCTGAAGCTGACATTGTCGGCTTGTGTGTGGGAACCCGGCCCGATTGTGTGCCGGACGCGGTGTTGGATTTATTAAGTGGCTATCACCAGCAAGGTTATGAAGTTTGGCTAGAGCTGGGGTTACAGACCGCTAATGATAAAACACTCAAACGTATTAACCGTGGCCATGATTTTGCCTGCTACCAACAAACAGCCCGTCGCGCTCGTGCCCGAGGATTAAAAGTGTGCTGCCATTTGATTGTCGGCTTACCCGGTGAGGAGCAGGCGCAGTGCATGGAAACATTGGAGAAAGTGGTGGTCACTGGTGTTGATGGGATAAAACTGCATCCACTGCATATCGTCGAGGGCAGTACTATGGCCAAAGCATGGCGAGCAGGGCGGTTATCAGAGTTGACGCTGGATGAATATGTGCTCACCGCCGGTGAAATGATTCGCCATACTCCCGCTGACATTGTCTATCACCGGATTTCTGCCAGCGCCCGCAGACCAACGCTACTTGCGCCATTGTGGTGCGCAAATCGCTGGACCGGTATGAATGAGCTGAATAATTATATGCTGGCCCATGGCGGGCAGGCCTCTGCGCTGTGATCGGCTACTGCGCGTTGTTTCTCAATCTCTCATTGTGATTTGCAATCTTTTCCACACTTCTCAGCAAGCCATCTTATCTCGGCCCAGTTTTACGGTATGATTTATCAGATAAACACAGACAGGGGTTGCTATGAAGCAAATCAGGGTATTAGCCCAGTACTACGTTGATTTAATGGTTAAGTTAGGGCTGGTTCGCTTCTCACTGCTGCTGGCATCTGTGCTGGTGTTACTGGCCATGGTGGTTCAGATGGCGGTGACATTCGTCTTGAGTGGCTCGGTGGAAACCCTCGATCTGGTGCGTTCCATTTTCTTTGGCTTGCTGATAACCCCGTGGGCCGTGTATTTCCTGTCGGTGGTGGTTGAGCAACTGGAAGAGTCGCGCCAGCGCTTATCCCGGCTGGTTGATAAGCTTGAAGTGATGCGTTATCGCGATTTGGAGCTGAATAAGCAACTGACGGAAAACATTGCTCAACTCAATCAGGAAATTGTCGAACGTGAAAAAGCGGAGAAAGCTCACCTGCAAGTGGTCGATAAACTGAAAGAAGAGATGGGCCACCGTGAGCAGGCACAGGTTGAATTAGGGCAACAGTCGGCCTTATTGCGCTCTTTTTTGGATGCTTCACCGGATTTGGTTTATTACCGTAACGAAGACAATGAGTTCTCCGGCTGTAACCGGGCGATGGAACTATTGACTGGCAAAAGTGAGAAACAGTTGGTCGGCTTGACCCCTAAAGATGTCTATGCGCCGGACATCGCTGAAAAAGTCATGGAAACCGATGAGAAAGTTTTCCGTCACAACGTTTCTCTGACTTATGAGCAATGGTTGGTGTATCCCGATGGGCGTAAAGCCTGTTTTGAATTGCGAAAAGTACCATTTTATGACCGAGTCGGTAAACGACATGGGTTGATGGGGTTTGGGCGCGATATAACTGAGCGTAAGCGCTATCAGGATGCGCTGGAGAATGCCAGTAGGGATAAGACGACTTTCATCTCAACCATCAGCCATGAGCTGCGGACGCCGCTTAATGGCATTGTGGGCCTAAGCCGTATCCTGTTAGATACCGAATTAGACAGCGAACAACTAAAATACCTGAAAACCATTCATGTCAGTGCTATTACTCTCGGTAATATCTTCAACGATATCATTGAGATGGATAAATTGGAGCGACGTAAAGTTCAGCTTGATAATCAACCAATTGATTTTACTGGCTTTATGGCGGATTTAGAGAACCTTTCTGGCCTGTTGGTGCAACCGAAAGGGCTGAAGTTCATTATGGAACCGCAGTTACCATTGCCGGAGAAAGTGATTACCGATGGCACCCGCTTGCGTCAGATTTTATGGAACTTAATCGGCAACGCAGTGAAGTTTACCCAGCAAGGTGAAATTGTGGTACGGGTTAGACGTGAAAGCAATGACCGCTTGATTTTCGAAGTGGAAGATTCCGGCATGGGGATCCCTGAAGACGAGCAGGACAAAATTTTCGCCATGTATTATCAGGTAAAAGACAGTAATGGCGGCCGTCCGGCAACCGGCACCGGCATTGGGCTGGCGGTGTCTAAACGTCTGGCACAGAGCATGGGCGGCGATATTACGGTGAAAAGTATCCAAGGGGCCGGTTCATGCTTTACCCTGACCATTAAAGCACCTGTCGTGCAGGCCGCGTCTAGTGCACCATTAGGCGACGATACCCCGCTCCCAGCTCTTCACATATTGCTGGTGGAGGATATCGAGCTGAATGTCATTGTTGCGCGCTCAGTGTTGGAAAAACTGGGCAACAGTGTCGAGGTGGCGATGAATGGTCATGACGCTCTGGCGATGTTCAAACCAGATGATTTTGATTTAGTACTGCTGGATATTCAATTGCCAGATATGAGTGGGTTGGATATTGCTCGCCAAATTAGGGCTGATTATGGGCAGCAATCCTTACCGCCATTGGTGGCCTTGACGGCTAACGTGCTTAAAGACAAAAAAGAATATTTAGATGCTGGGATGGATGATGTGCTGAGTAAGCCATTATCAGTTCCCGCGCTCACGGCCATGATTAAGCAATTTTGGGATCATAAGCCTTCTTCTGCCGCTAAAAAACAGGAACACATTGTGATGCAAACCCATGAATCGTTACTTGATACTGCCATGCTGGAACAATACATCGATTTGGTTGGTCCACAATTAATTCATCAAAGTCTGGAAATGTTTGAACAAATGATGCCGAGCTATTTGGCGGTATTGGATTCAAACATGACGGCGCGAGATCAAAAAGGAATTACGGAGGAAGCGCATAAAATTAAAGGGGCGGCCGGTTCCGTTGGCTTGCGCCATATCCAGCAACTTGCACAGCAAATTCAAACCCCGACACTGCCAGCATGGTGGGACAACGTACAAGATTGGGTCGATGAATTAAAATCAGAATGGCGTAATGATGTTCAGGTATTACGTGAGTGGGCAGCTGAAGCTGAAAAAAAATAACCCCGACCGAGGCCGGGGTGCGCGAATACTGCGCCAACACCAGGGAAATCGTCAACCTGCAATACCCGTCATACTTCAAGTTGCATGTGCGTTGGCTGCCTTCGTTCACCCCAGTCACTTACTGATGTAAGCTCTTGGGGATTCGCTCAGTTGCCGCCTTCCTGTAACTCGAATTATTTAGGATATAATAATTTCGATTTCGAGTGGATTTGCAGGTTGTTAGGTTTCTTCCATACATCATACAAGCAATAACATAGCAAATGTAAGCGCTCTTGTTACAAGATTCATTAAAATATGTGATAGAGATACGTCTTTGTCACTAGAACGAGTTAAGCAATTGACAGAGTGAGAAAAGGAGAGGTGTGATGAAAACAGTCGGTGTAGTGCTTAGCGGGTGTGGCGTTTTCGATGGCACAGAGATACATGAGTCTGTCTTAACTATATTGGCGTTAGATCGTGCTGGAGCACGTATCGTATTCTTCGCACCAGATAAGCCACAACTCCATGTTATTAATCATCTTACCGGTGAAGAGTCCACCGAGCAGCGGAACGTTTTAGTGGAGTCCGCCCGCATTGCTCGTGGCGTGATTGAGCCGCTTTCCTCTGCCACTTCAGAACAACTAGATGCCCTTATTGTTCCTGGCGGTTTTGGTGCGGCAAAGAACCTCAGCGATTTTGCTATTAAGAGTTCTGAATGCGCCATTGATCCGGATTTATATAAGCTAATTCAATCAATGCATAAGGAGAATAAACCAATTGGGTTTATGTGTATTTCTCCCGTTATGCTCCCGAAGCTATTGGGTAAGCCTGTTCGTCTGACAATTGGTAACGATCCCGATACCATTGAGGCGGTTGAAATTATGGGGGGCGAGCATGTTATTTGCCCCGCTGATGATGTAGTGGTCGATGCAGAGAATAAAGTGGTCACAACACCTGCTTACATGTTGGCGGCATCAATTTCTGAAGCAGCAAAAGGAATTGATAAGCTGGTGGCGAAGGTGCTGGATTTAACCGAATGATTTCAGTCCGCCGTGGATTAAATTGGCTTTGGTATTGGGGAAAACGGGCTGTCATTGGCATTGTTGCCCTGTGGTTGGCCGGTATTTTGATTTTTGCTTTCCTGCCGGTTCCGTTTTCCATGGTCATGATTGAAAGGCAACTCGGTGCCTGGCTGACCGGCGATTTTTCGTACGTCGCACACTCTGATTGGGTGCCGATGGATGAGATTTCACCTTACATGGCGCTGGCGGTGATGGCTGCGGAAGATCAAAAATTTCCCGAGCATTGGGGCTTTGATGTCGGAGCTATAGAGTCAGCGTTAGCCCATAATCAGCGCAACCAAAACCGTATCCGCGGTGCTTCGACTTTATCGCAACAAACTGCCAAAAATCTGTTCCTGTGGGATGGTCGTAGCTGGGTACGCAAAGGGCTGGAAGTCGGATTGACCGCCGGTATTGAGTTGGTGTGGACCAAGCGGCGTATTCTGACGGTTTATCTGAATATTGCGGAGTTTGGTGACGGTATTTTTGGCGTAGAAGCGGCGGCTCGCCATTTCTTCAATAAACCGGCCAGTAAATTGAGCGCATCAGAAGCCGCTCTATTAGCCGCAGTTTTGCCCAATCCACTGCGCTTTAAGGTGAATGCGCCATCCGGTTATGTGATTTCCCGTCAACAGTGGATTTTGCGCCAAATGCGGCAATTGGGTGGGAAAGACTTCATACAGGCGAATGATTTAGATTAATGGCTTGATGTTTTGGATAGCTAAAAATGGGCCTGGATTTCTCCCGGCCCATAATAGGATTTCTCTTTCTAACTAATTGATTATTTTACAATAGTAAATGCAGTGGTTACATGCTTAACGCCACTGACCTGGCTGGCTATCTGAGCGGCTGATTGCCCTTCTTGCTGAGTCACCAGACCCAAAAGGAACACTTCGCCATTCTCTGTGGTCACTTTTACATTGGAGGATTTAACCGAGTCTGCGGTCAGTAACTGTGACCGGACTTTGGTGGTAATCCAGGTATCCATTGATGCAGTGGTCAGATCGACCGGTTTACCCAGGCGCATCTCGTTATACACTTCTGTGGCACCATCAACACCGGCCGCAATTTGCTTGGCACGGTTAGACAGCTCAGCAGTTGGCGATTGCCCGGTCAGCAAAACTTTCCCTTGATAAGCGGTCACAACAAAACGTGTTTGGCTCTTTATCTGCTGATCTTTGCTCAGCGCGTTGACGACTCTGGCTTCAAGTGTGCCATCATCTACCTGAGTGCCGACAGAACGAGGGTCTGTGGCAGATTTAGTTGCAACGGCCGCACTGCCAACTACGACAGCACCGACACAACCTTGTAATAGCAGGGCGCTGAATAGCATGGCAAAAATATAACCAACCTTCATTCGTGCTCCTTTAATCGTCCTGATGGGGAAATAGAGTGTTATCAATTAAGTCACACAAGCAATTCACTGTCAGCATGTGTAATTCTTGAACCCGGGCGCTACGGTGCGAAGGTATGCGGATTTCCACATCCTGCTGACCTAACAGGCCAGCCAGTTCACCACCATCATAACCTGTAAGCGCAACAATGGTCATATCACGGGTGACTGCTGCTTCGACCGCCTTCACAATATCACGGCTATTGCCACGAGTGGAAATTGCGAGCAAAACATCACCGGCATGACCCAGCGCACGCACCTGTTTGGCATAGACTTCATCATGCAAACGGTCATTGGCGATGGCTGTCAGCACAACATTATCAGCATTCAATGCTATTGCAGGCAGGCTTGGTCGTTCTGTTTCAAAACGGTTTATCATGCTGGCTGCAAAGTGTTGCGCGTTAGCCGCAGAAGTCCCATTACCGCAGCAGAGAATTTTGTTGCCGTTGAGCAGTGACTGAACCAACGTCATTGCTGCACGGGATATGGCGTCAGGCAGTGCCTCAGCCGCGGCAATCTGGGTTTGAATACTTTCTGTAAAGCAACCTTTGATTCTATCCAGCACGTTGATTTAACTCACTTAATATTTAAAATTCCGGTACAAAACCGGAGAGGAATCATCAATCCGCATTGAAGGCGTTTGGCAGCCATTCTAGCTCGCTACCAGTGATGGCAAAAACATCAAAACGGCACGGTGTAGTGGCAAAACAGGCGTTTCGCTGCGCCAGCCAAATGGTAGCGGCCCGGAGTAGCCGTTGTTGTTTGCTGTAAGTGACACTGGCGGCAGCGCCACCGAATAGTGCATTGCGACGAAAGCGTACTTCAACAAATACCCAGGTATCGCCATCGCGCATGATAAGGTCAATTTCACCATTTTGATAGGTGACATTTGCTGCCTTAAACACTAAACCTGCCCGCTCAAGATAGTGGCGGGCCTGGTTTTCGTAGTGTGTGCCAGTATCCCTTTGGCTCATATTCCCTTCGTCCTTGAAGTTGCAGGGTTGTTAGCTGCGTTCACTCACCCGAATTACTTACCTGAGTAAGCTCATCGGGATTCATTCACTTGCTGCCTACCTGCAAACTCCAATGACTTTGGGACTACTCTTTATAATTGAAGTTGCAGGGTTGTTAGCTACGTTTACTCACCCGAATTACTTTACGCCGCCGGTACTACCATGCCTTGACGGTATTGCAGCCAAGGCAATTTACGGGTGATAACACAATCGGCTGATGCGGTTAAATCACCGGTAGTTCCGCTCACCTGGAAACCAGGAATTTGGCGCATTTCAGCAAAATGATTCGATAATGTCCACGCATCAATGCCCATGGCATACAGCCGTACCAGTGAATAGTCGTTGGCAAATTTGGCCGCCGCTTGCTGCATCAGCGCAGGATTCGCCCCTGCCATCAATGGGATATCACTAAACTGAATACCTTCCATTTCCAGCCGGTAATCCGGGCCAGCACCTGCCTGATAGCTACGGGAGCTGGCAAATAGCGCTGGTTTGCTGCGTGTGCTGGTCGCCATATCAATCATTGGCTTAATCAGAGTCAACTCGGCAGG
Organism: Yersinia sp. LJYL362; assembly: GCF_048323875.1. Lineage (NCBI taxonomy): Bacteria > Pseudomonadati > Pseudomonadota > Gammaproteobacteria > Enterobacterales > Yersiniaceae > Yersinia > Yersinia sp. LJYL362. Next base: position 1,460 of record NZ_JBLWEX010000039.1, on the reverse strand, counting down.
TGTTGCAATGATATACACCGCATCAATATTACCGCCGGCAGATGTTGAGACCACTGGTGCATCGACCGGCGGTGCAGGAATGGTCAGGCCAGCAATGGTGACTGATGCAGGTGCTGCGGCAGGTGCGCTTGAAACACTCACCGGTTGGCCAGTCAGGCGGATGCCTGCACCACTGTTGATGGCTTGTTTCAACTCAGCAGTAGAGCCGAAGTTTTGTTGCAATACCGTCTGCCCACCTTGTTTCTGCCACTCTTCTGCGAAGGCTTTAGCAACGCGATCGCCAAAGGCACCACGTGGGGTTAGCAACAATGGCATTCTCTTTTCCTGGCTCCACAAATGATGCGCGGCATCGCGAGCTTCATCTTCTGGAGACAGGGCGAAGTAACAGATATTCGGGCTGTTAGTGCTAACTTCCGGCTGATTCAGTGCCAGAATATTCAGGGTGCTGGGTGTCGCACTCAGTTGTTCCACTTCAGGTTTCAGCAGTGGGCCGACAACCAATGTGGCACCATCTTGCTGGGCTTGTGCCAACAAAGCAGCCACTGGCTGAGTAGTGGTATCGTAGACTTTTACCTGTGCATTACTGGTGGCAACAGGGGTTGCCACTGGCGCTGGCGTGGCAATATCAGTCACCGGTGTTGCAGTAGCATCAGTTGGTGTCGTGGCCGTTGCATCTGGTGTCACCGGAGCCGGGGCATTCACCGGCAAGCCATTTTGCGCCGCAGTAAAACCTTGTTGGATTGCATCAGCAAAGACTTGTGCCGGGCCACTTAATGGCAGTAATAAGGCAATTTTTGCCGTAGATGCCTGGCTGAAGTTACTGATCTGCGTTAATGCCGTTGGCAAGTTTTTTGCCGCTGGATTTTGTGGATAACGGTTTTGCCAATCTTTAATACCGGCTTTCAGCAGATCAGGGTCTTGCTTGTTATCCTGATATACATGTAGCAAATCCAGCCAGCCTTGCAGCACGTTTTCGTCTGCATTAATGACAATATTATTTAATTCTTGTGGTGTGAGCTGCGCCAGTGCTTGCCAGGTGCCATCAATATTATCTTGATGTGCTTTGTCTTTTAGCAAGGGTTCTTGAGCAATAAAGGCACGTATCAGCGGCAATGTCGCTTTACCCTGATTGGCGGCAATTTGTGCCTGATAGAAGCGAACCTGTTGGTTAGCTGAGAGCTGTGTTGCATCCAACTTGCCCAGAATATCGGCAGCCGCAGGATTATTTTTCTGGGCTACCAGTAGCTCAGCTGTCAGTAATTGCTGCTCCTGACGTTGCGCGTCACTCAGATTGGCGGGCAGAGTGCCGAGCTGTTCTGCCGCTTGAGGGAGTTTCCCTTCACGTAGCAGGGCACGAATGGCGAGTAATTGCCAGTCAGCCTTGTTATCATCACTGCTCTGTTGCAACTGTTGCAGATAATAGTCAGAGTTAGCGCTTGCTTCGTCCTGTATATTTGTGG
>NZ_JBLWEX010000038.1:0-8841 GCF_048323875.1 Yersinia sp. LJYL362 | reverse complement strand
AGGTTTTCACATTAGCGACTCTGGTTGCCAGCATGATGTTCGGCGCGGCGGCTCAAGCTGATACCCGTATTGGTGTCACTATTTATAAATATGATGACAACTTTATGTCCGTGGTCCGTAAAGCTATTGAGAAAGATGCTAAAGCATCTCCTGACGTCACCTTACTGATGAATGACTCGCAGAATGACCAATCCAAGCAAAACGATCAAATTGACGTGTTGCTGGCTAAAGGCGTAAAAGCGTTGGCAATCAACCTGGTTGACCCAGCAGCAGCGCCAGTGGTTATTGATAAAGCTCGCGCAAACGATGTTCCAATCGTGTTCTATAACAAAGAACCTTCACGCAAAGCGCTTGATAGTTACGACAAAGCTTACTATGTCGGTACTGACTCCAAAGAATCTGGTGTTATCCAGGGTGAGTTGATCGCCAAACATTGGAAAGCTAATCCAAATTGGGATTTGAACAAAGATGGCAAAATTCAGTTTGTACTGTTGAAAGGCGAGCCGGGCCATCCAGATGCTGAAGCCCGTACCACTTATGTCATTAAAACCCTTAATGAGAAAGGCATTCCAACGCAGCAGTTGCAGCTAGATACTGCAATGTGGGATACCGCACAGGCTAAAGATAAGATGGATGCCTGGTTATCTGGCCCTAACGCCAACAAAATTGAAGTGGTTATCGCTAATAACGATGCGATGGCTATGGGTGCAGTAGAAGCATTGAAAGCGCATAACAAAACCAGCATTCCAGTCTTTGGTGTTGATGCCTTACCTGAAGCGTTAGCTTTGGTTAAATCAGGTCAAATGGCCGGTACTGTTCTGAATGATGCGAATAATCAGGCTAAAGCGACCTTCGATCTGGCTAAAAATCTGGCCGATGGCAAACCTGCCGCTGAAGGCACTAAATGGAAAATTGACAACAAAATTGTACGTATTCCGTATGTAGGTGTTGATAAAGATAACCTGGCTGAATTTACTAAATAACAGTCGATATTTGTTAGAGACCCAATAACAACGGGTAGGAAAGAAATATTAACCTTCTGGCCCCGGTACTTTAGCGGGCGTCGAGTTTCGGGGCTGAAGGTTTTCTGTTGCATTGATCCTTATTTTAGAGTGCGCGCTGGCTGGCGGGAGTTTAACACCCAACAATTCAGTGGCGATTCTTAGCCAGGTATAACTATGGCCGATATTAATACAGCACAACCTCGCGAGTGGTTGCTGGAAATGAGTAATATTAATAAATCATTTCCGGGCGTAAAGGCGTTAGATAACGTAAATCTTAAAGTGCGGCCAAATTCGATCCATGCGTTAATGGGAGAGAATGGTGCAGGTAAGTCAACGCTATTAAAATGTCTGTTTGGTATCTATAAAAAAGACTCCGGGAGTATTATCTTCCAGGGGCAAGAAATAGAATTTAAAAGTTCTAAAGAAGCATTAGAACATGGTGTGTCGATGGTACATCAGGAGTTAAACCTGGTATTACAACGCACCGTAATGGATAACATGTGGCTGGGGCGTTACCCAACCAAAGGTTTCTTTGTCGATCAAGATAAAATGTACAAAGACACCAAAGCTATCTTCGATGAATTGGATATTGATATTGATCCACGCGATAAAGTTGCCACTTTATCGGTATCCCAAATGCAAATGATCGAGATTGCTAAAGCTTTTTCTTACAATGCAAAAATCGTTATTATGGATGAGCCAACTTCTTCATTAACAGAGAAAGAAGTTAATCATCTATTTACTATTATCCGCAAATTGAAAGAACGCGGTTGTGGAATTGTTTATATCTCCCACAAGATGGAAGAGATATTCCAGCTGTGTGATGAAATCACTATTTTGCGTGATGGTCAGTGGATTGCCACCCAGCCGCTGGAAGGGCTGACCATGGATCAAATAATCTCGATGATGGTTGGGCGCTCACTGAGTCAGCGTTTTCCTGATCGCCTCAACAAGCCGGGTGAAGTGATTCTGGAAGTAAAAAATTTGACCTCACTACGTCAGCCTTCAATCCGTGATATCTCCTTTGATCTACATAAAGGCGAGATTCTGGGAATTGCTGGATTGGTCGGAGCTAAGCGCACCGATATTGTTGAAACATTATTTGGTATCCGCGAAAAAGTAGCTGGTACGATTAAATTGCATGGTAAGAGTATTAATAACCACAGCGCCAATGAAGCCATTAATCACGGTTTTGCATTAGTAACGGAAGAGCGCCGCTCAACCGGGATTTATGCTTATCTCGATGTAGGTTTTAATTCCCTGATTTCTAATATTCGTAACTATAAAAACAAATTTGGGTTGCTGGATAATACCCGCATGAAGAGCGATACCCAATGGGTTATCGATGCTATGCGAGTCAAAACGCCGGGTCATCGCACCAGTATTGGTTCTTTATCTGGTGGGAATCAGCAGAAAGTCATTATTGGCCGCTGGCTATTAACTCAACCAGAAATATTAATGTTGGATGAACCGACTCGAGGAATTGATGTCGGTGCTAAGTTTGAAATCTATCAGTTAATGACTGAACTAGCGAAGAAAGACAAAGGAATTATTATTATTTCCTCTGAAATGCCTGAGCTATTAGGGATCACTGACAGAATTTTGGTAATGAGTAATGGTCAAGTTGCGGGAATTGTTGAAACCAAACAAACCACGCAAAATGAAATATTACGTCTTGCATCCTTGCATCTCTAATCCAGTCGAAGGTTCTTATTATGAATGCGTTAAATAAGAAAAGCATGCTCACTTACCTTAAAGAGAGCGGGATTTACGTCGTATTATTCGTATTACTGGCAATAATTATTGTCAAGGACCCGACATTTTTAAGCCTGATGAACTTAAGTAATATTCTGACCCAATCTTCTGTGCGTATTATTATCGCGCTCGGTGTTGCGGGGCTGATTGTGACTCAAGGTACCGACCTGTCAGCGGGTCGTCAGGTGGGGTTAGCGGCGGTGGTTGCGGCAACGATGCTGCAAGCCATGGATAACGTTAATAAAGTTTTCCCAGATTTGCAGACTGTACCTATCCCAATCGTTATTTTAACCGTGTGTTTGATTGGCGCGATTATCGGTTTGGTCAACGGTATTATCATTGCTTATCTGAATGTGACACCATTTATTACCACATTGGGCACCATGATTATTGTTTACGGGATTAACTCCCTGTATTACGACTTCGTGGGTGCTTCACCGATTGCTGGTTTTGACCCTGCATTCTCAACCTTTGCACAAGGGTTCTTGCGATTTGGTGATTTCAAACTCTCTTACATTACTTTCTATGCATTGATTGCTATCGGTTTTGTTTGGGTTCTGTGGAACAAAACGCGCTTTGGTAAAAATATTTTCGCCATCGGCGGTAACCCAGAGGCCGCAAAAGTCTCTGGTGTTAATGTGCCACTAAACTTAATTATGATTTATGCGCTGTCTGGTGTGTTCTACGCATTTGGCGGGATGTTAGAAGCCGGTCGTATCGGTAGTGCAACCAATAACCTGGGCTTTATGTATGAGTTAGATGCGATCGCTGCTTGCGTAGTGGGCGGGGTATCCTTCAGTGGTGGTGTTGGTACTGTTATCGGTGTTGTGACCGGGGTTATCATCTTTACCGTGATTAACTACGGGTTGACTTATATCGGCGTGAACCCGTACTGGCAGTACATTATTAAAGGTGCGATCATTATCTTTGCGGTAGCTCTGGATTCACTGAAATACGCCAAGAAAAAATAATCAGCTATTAGCAAGACAAGAAAGCCAGCCAGAGTCAAACTCGGCTGGCTTTTTTACCTGTCATATTCTTCGTCAAAATTGTCGAAAGACATCATCATATCCAGCACAGTTCAATGGGCCGGATTACGCAGATAAATAATCCAATAGGTCAGCCCTACTAATAATCCTCCACCAATAATATTACCGATCGTCACCGGAATAAGATTATCAATAATAAAATTGGACATGGTGAGGGAAGGGAATTGCTCTGGTCCTGAATTAATCGAATGCCAGAATTCAGGTGATGCAAAATCACGGATCACAATAGCTAATGGGATCAAAAACATATTGGCAATGCTGTGCTCAAATCCACTGGCAACAAACATACCAATGGGGAGTAGCATTACCACAATTTTGTCTGTCAAAGTATGGCCAGAATAACTCATCCATACAGCCAGACAGACCATCAAGTTAGCCAGTATTCCCAAACACACCGCTTCTATAAAGGTATGGTGTAATTTATGGTCCGCTGTTTGCAGCACATTTAGTCCCCATAAACCATTCGCCGCAGTATGCTGACCGGCATACCAAATCAGGGCAACAAAAAACAATGCACCAATCAGATTACCGAAATAGACATTGATCCAATTAGTAATTAATTGTCGCCAACTGATCTTGCCACTGGCTTTAGCTACCACAATCAACACCGTGGAGGTGAACAAATCAGCACCACAGATAATCACCAGAATCAGGCCAAGGGAGAAACATAAACCGCCGACTAATTTTGCCAACCCGTATGCTACACCTGCGGTACCGGTGGTTGCTGTTATGTAGAAGACAAAAGCAATGGAGATAAACACACCAGCGGTCATCGCTAAATAAAAAGTTGTTGCTGGATTTTTAGTGGCTTTATATATACCAACTTGCTCTGCAAGCTTTGCCATATCAACCGGAAGTCGCAGATCAAAGGGATTTTCAATACTCATTGATAACTCCTTGTTGCATATTTTTTTGTTAAGAGAAGGGTAAGGAATAATTAAATATTTATTTTAATGACAGGGATTTCATGCATTTTTCATACCATGAAGTTGACGGCATCTTTACAATGTGCCGGTGAGGTGATGAGCGAAATTAGGTATTTTATGCGTGGTTTTCAGTGAATATATAACCATTTCGCTATGTATTAATTTATACATCGATGTGCTTATAGTGAATACCAAATAAAAAGGTACAGTGGTATATAACTATCTGTTTTATTGATCTTTTTTATGTAAATGAGACGTAATTTCAATAATAAGTCTTTACAGGTGAATGTGCTAAAATAGTTTGTTAATCCAGATCAAGCTTACCGCGGGTTAATATATATTTGTTCATTTCAATACCTTAAAGTAGTTATCATCCACTTTTTGAGCTTAATTACTTTGGGTATATATGGATAGCGCAAAAAAACTACTCCGCCCCTCATTGGCTCAAGTCTGGCAAGACACATTGTTCACGGTATCGAAAAAGTTATTATTGCTGCGGGATATAACCGATTTAGTTAACGAACTCAGGAAACTCTCTTTTTCTGTCGTTCGTTTCCAGCGGGTCAATTTATTACTGCTTAACCCCCTGTATAACCAAATGACGCTCTATACCCATGACGATGTGTCTGACACTGTTGTGGCGTCGCAGAATATTTTATTTGCCGAAGGCCCCGGTGGACTGGCCTGGCAGCAACAGACGCCTTTGCAAACTGATAGTCACCGTATGCAAAGGGAGTTTTCTGCTGTTGGTGATTTAGCACCGTATCAGAAATTACATGCTGGCTGCCATTTCCCTTTGGGCCATGATAACCATTGGTCAGGCTGTGTTGAGTTTATTAAAACCGATAATAGCCAGTTTGATGAGCAAGCTATTACCTTTCTGGGGTTATTGGCAGAAGTAGTGGCCATCGCTGTCGACAATATTACTGAGATAAACCGGGCATTCTCCGAGCGCGAACGGTTGCGCTTTGAACGGGATCATTTCCGTATACTAGTGGATGTCACCAATACGGTTATTTCTAAACTGGAGTTGGATGTATTAGCGGCGGAGGTCTCAAAAGAGATACACCGCTTTTTCAATATTGATTACATCAGTTTGGCAATATGTGGTACGCACAATGACAAAAGTAAACTGAATGTTTTTTCTACTCGCTATCAGTCTGGTAAAGCGGTACAGCATCAACAAGCCTGGGTAGATATGACGGGCACATTAGCCGGGCAGGTTTTACACAGCCGGGAATTATTACTCGTCAATCTGGCTGATATTGCTCTTTTGGCTCCGGATGATAAACAACTGGCAAATATGCTGGATGCTGGCTTACAAGCAGTTTGCCTATTGCCACTATTTTTCGGTCATAAGATGCTGGGCGTATTGAAATTAGCACAATGTCAGAGTGATATTTTCACTGACAGTAACCTTAAACTGTTACGACAAATAGCCGCGCGAATTGCTATTGCAGTCGATAATGCCTTGGCTTACAACGAAATTACCCGCTTGAAAGATTCATTGGTTAATGAAAATCTCTATTTGACTGACCAGATTATTCATAATGAAGAGTTTGGTGAGATAGTGGGTCACAGCGCAGCTATTAAAGCAGTGCTGGAACAGGTTGAAATGGTGGCATCCAGTGACTGTACAGTATTGATTCTGGGGGAAACTGGCACCGGTAAAGAGTTAATTGCCCGTGCCATCCATAATTTAAGTACCCGTAAGAATAAACGTATGGTGAAAATGAACTGTGCGGCCATTCCCTCCGGTTTAATGGAGAGTGATCTGTTTGGTCATGAAAAGGGGGCTTATACCGGTGCCGCCTCACAGCGTATTGGTCGTTTTGAAATGGCGGATGGCGGTACGTTATTTCTCGATGAAGTTGGGGATATCCCTCTTGAATTGCAACCTAAGCTCCTGCGGGTTCTACAAGAGCGAGAAATAGAGCGGCTGGGGGGCAGTAAAATTATCCCAGTTGATGTTAGGTTGATTGCCGCGACTAACCGAGATTTAAAACTGATGATGGTAAATCGGGAATATCGCAGTGATCTCTATTATCGGCTTAATGTTTTTCCAATTGTGATCCCACCGTTGCGTGAACGTCCTGAAGATATCCCTTTGTTAGTGAAATTTTTCACTCAGAAAATAGCCAAACGCATGAACCGCACTATTGATACCATTCCGGGTGAGACATTGCGTTTACTCAGCCGCCTACCTTGGCCGGGTAATATTCGCGAACTGGAAAATGTTATTGAGCGGGCGGTGATCCTCAGCCGTGGCACCACGCTAAATTTACAGTTACAAGAACTGGAATATCATTTATCGCCATTAGAAGTGGCGAAACCTGTATTGGAGCGAGCGGTTCACAAACCATTATTACCTGAGAGTGAAGAGCCAGAGTTTTCAGAATCTGAACGTGCGCGAATTATTCGGGTATTACGAGAAACCAATGGTGTAGTCGCCGGGCCGAAAGGAGCCGCAATTAAGTTAGGGTTGAAACGCACCACACTGTTATCCCGCATGCAGCGGTTAGGAATCTCAGTAAAAAGTATCGAAGACGAAGATGGGATGGAATAACTTACGTAATTGTCTTTTTTGTTCTGATTTAGATTCTATATTCGTAAGCAGCAAAGTTGAACCAAGGCGTGATAAATCTTTCTACTCGGACGAGGCGTCGCGAGCAAAGCCAGTCTGGGCGCGCCCAGCGCACAGCCACCGGAGTGTACATAAGTACATGACGATGGCGAGCACTGCGTAAACCCAGAATGGCAAAGCGCAGTAGCCGTTAACCGATCAACTCACTTCGGCTTCCCTACGTAACCGCGCCTTCAGCTGGCTATACTCTTGCTGCACGTAATTTTCTGCCCAAGTTTGATCGGCAATGGCCTCCAATTTCACCGCACAATACTTATATTCTGGCGTCTTGGAGATAGGGTCCAGATGGTCCAGTGTCAGCTCATTACACGCGCCGATCCACCACTGATAAGTCATATATACCGCGCCGACATTGATGCGTTCACTGACTGACACCCGAGTAATAACCTTACCGCGCCGCGATGCAACCCATACCAATTGTTGGTCCTGCAAGCGCATTTTATCTGCATCCTGCGGGCTGATTTGCACGTAACCCGGTTCATCGGCGAGTGTTTGTAATGCTGAGCAGTTGCCGGTCATGGAGCGGCAGGAATAGTGGCCGACTTCACGCACGGTACACAGCACCAGCGGGTATTCTTCATCCACCTGTTCCATTGGCGCACGCCATTCGCTGGCAAACAACAGCCCTTTGCCGCCGGGGCGGTCAAACTTATTACCCGCATATAACCACGGTGTGCCGGGGCTGTCTTCAGTAGTACAAGGCCACGGAACATAGCCCAAACCGGCCATTTTTTCGTAAGTTGCGCCGTAATACAGCGGACATAGCTCGCGTAGTTCGTCCCAAATCTCTTTAGTATTGTGGTATTTCATCGGATAGCCGAGGGCTGTCGCCATTAGGCTGATAATTTCCCAATCCGGTTTGACGTCACCTTGGGGTTCTACTGCTTTCTCAAACCGTTGGAAACCCCGGTCGGCGGCAGAATAAACGCCTTCATGTTCGCCCCACGACGTTGCTGGGAAAATAACGTCGGCTTCGGCAGCGGTTTTGGTCATAAAGATGTCTTGTACAATCAGCAATTCCAATTCGCTGAATGCTTCGCGCATCATCGAAAGGTCCGGTTCGGTTTGCAGCGGGTCCTCGCCCATCACATAGTTGGCTTTGATTTTGCCTTCTTTGACCTTGTGCGGAACGTCGGTCAGCGAGTAACCAATTTTGCCAGAGAGAGAAGGAACCCCCCAGGCTTTGGCGAACTTCTCCAGTGTCGCGGGGTCAGTCACGGCTTGATAGCCAGGGTACATATTAGGTAATGCCCCCATGTCGCAGGCACCTTGTACGTTATTCTGCCCACGAACTGGGCCGACGCCGACATTTGGGCGGCCTAAATTGCCGGTCAGTAGTGCCAACCCTGACAATCCTTTAACCACATCCACGCCCTGACCCCACTGGGTAACACCCATGCCCCACAAAATGGTGGCAGAAGGTGCGGCAGCATAGATGCGCATCGCTTCACGAATAGTGTGTG
>NZ_JBLWEX010000037.1:0-8832 GCF_048323875.1 Yersinia sp. LJYL362 | reverse complement strand
AATTGACCGGAGAGATAGATCATACCGCCCGCACAGACAGCATGGCTATAATGGCCCGCCGGCGGCAGGCCTGATGTTGAATTTATCAAGATAGGCTCAGACATCATCAAGGCTTATCAATAAAGTGGGCCAAACGCGTTAAATCGACATTACCGCCCGAAATAATGACCCCAACGCGTTTACCGTGCAGATCCAACTGGTCACCAAAAGCCACCGCTGCCCCTAAACAGCCGGTGGGTTCAACCACAATCTTCATGCGGCTGGTGAAAAACTTCATTGCCGAGATCAATTGGTCATCTGTGGCAGTGAGAATATTATCCACCCGTTCCTGAATCACCGGGAAGGTGTAGTGACCCAAAGCCTGGGTTTGTGCACCATCCGCAATGGTCACTGGCGTTTCAATTTTTACAATTTTTCCACTGCGGAAGCTCTGTTGCCCATCATTACCTGCGGCAGGTTCCACCCCAATCACCTGACAATTGGGGTAAAGCGCTTTAGCGACTGTGGCACAACCGGACAACAGCCCACCGCCGCCCAGTGGCACCAGCAGCACATCCAACTCACCCACTTCTTCAAATAACTCTTTCGCTGCCGTTCCCTGACCGGCCATCACATCCGGATGATCATAAGGTGGGATTAAACTTAGCCCCTGTTCTTGTGCCAATTTATTGCTAATAGCTTCACGATCCTCAAGATAGCGGTCATACAGCACCACTTCGCCGCCGTAGCCACGGGTCGCGGCAATTTTAGCCGCGGGTGCATCCTTTGGCATGACGATAACGGCGCGAATCCCTAATTTACGAGCAGACAAAGCAATAGCTTGCGCATGATTTCCTGACGAGAAAGCAATGACCCCTTTTGCTTGCTGTTGCGCCGATAATTTCACTAACGCGTTATAAGCGCCACGGAATTTGAACGCCCCCATATGCTGGAAATTTTCGCATTTAAAAAACAGCTGCGCACCAGTCTGCTCATTGGCAGTGGATGAGGTCAAAACCGGAGTTTTGAGCGCAAAGCCTGTAATCCGCTGATGTGCTTGAACAATATCGTCGTAACAGATTGCTAATGGGGCCATCTTCAGTTTCCTTCAGTAGGGAGATAGGTATAGACAGTCGAGCGGGCGACACCCAGATTATTCGCAACCACGGTCTGGGCATTTTTCAAATCCATCAAACCCGCTTGCGCCAGTTGGCGAACGATTTCACGTCGCTGCGTCGGGTTCAGTGCGCGTGGCGTGGTATTGTGAGCGGCTGCAAACTGTTCCAGTTGAGTGCGCAACATCTCAAGGCGAGGTGATGCCAGAGACTCTTGAACCTCTGCAGGCGTGGTTTGTGTCAGCTGCGACAAACTGGCGCTAACAGCGGAAAACAGCGAGATATCCATATTCAAACAGAGTGCTCCGATGAACTCCCCTTTACTATTTTTCAGGCCAATTGATGTGCTTTTTGCCGGACGGCCATCAGGAAACTGATTCGGATAATTAACAATCACTTCAGGAAAGTTAGGGTCAGCAATACGGCTCAACCCAAGTTCAGTCGCAGGCTCACCGACTTCTCGACCGGATAAGTTATTGGAAATCGCCGCAATGGCATGTTCAGGTTGAGTGAGGTCGTGCAAGACAAACTCCACTAAGGGCGCAAATGTTTTGCCCAGTGCCTCAACGATTTTTTTGCTCTCCCGCAATAGGAGTTGATCTTCTGTAAGTTTCATAAATGAAGTATTGTCATTTACTGACATTTTGTCAAACCCATTATGCAAACAATAAAAAAGCTGCGCAGGGCAGCTCTTTTACTATTGAAATCGCGATAGTCAGTGTGACTTGAGAATGGAGCTTTTCAGTGATTGATCTTGCTGATGGCGCTCTAAAGCTAATTCAATCAGTGTGGTGATCAATTCCGTCGAGCCAACACCGGTAGCGCGCCACAATTTAGGATACATGCTAATATTGGTAAATCCGGGCAAGGTATTTATTTCATTGATAATTACACGGTTATCAGCCGTTAAAAAGACATCAACCCGTGCCATACCACGGCACTCAAGTGCGCGAAATGCCGCTAAAGCGACTGCACGAATATTATCACTGACGGCACTGTCTATTGATGCAGGGATAATGACCTGAGCACCGGTTTCATTAATATATTTTGTGTCATAGGAATAAAACTCGTCGCTGATGACAACTTCACCACACAAACTGGCTTGCGGGTTATCATTGCCCATGACTGCACATTCAATTTCTCGCCCAACAATAGCTGATTCCACCAGCACTTTATGATCAAAATCAAAGGCTAACGCCACCGCCTGCTCATACTCGGCCGCATTACGCACTTTACTCACACCCACCGAGGAGCCCTGATTTGCTGGTTTTATAAATAAAGGTAACCCAAGTTTTGCCGTTACTTGCTCAAAACGGTCGTTATCTTTATTCGCCCGTGTCAGGGTAATAAATGGTGCGATGTTCAACCCAGCATCACGCAATAACCGCTTGGTGATGTCTTTATCCATGCTGACCGCAGACCCCACGACACCTGAGCCGACAAAAGGAATATTGGCCATGCGCAACAAGCCCTGCAAGGAGCCGTCCTCCCCTAATGTCCCATGGACAATAGGGAAAACGACGTCTAACTGAGCCAATGCAGAGGCATTGTCGGTAGCAATGAGTTGCTGATGGTCTTGACCTGGGATCAACGCGACCTTTTTGTTTGAATGGTTCAGGGAGATCAATGCAGGATTTTCTGCGTTTAACAAGTAATTGGATGCATCATTAACATGCCATTGCCCTTGTTTATCAATACCTAACAACATTACATCGAATTTTTCTTTATCAATCGCATCCACGATATTCTTGGCTGACTGCAATGACACTTCATGCTCAGCCGATTTACCGCCAAAAATCACACCAACTCGCAATTTCGACACACTACATTCCTTCTTAAGATCGGGTCATTAGGAGCGCGACCACCCAATAAAATTACACGTAACATTAATACAACCTTTGCCTGCCTAACTAATGTTTTTTAAGATTCCTACAGAATTTTCTGGTTCAGGTGGATGAACCATTTTTGCTTTAGAGAAAAATTAATGCCAGAGACTTTGTTCAATAACATAAGACGTTAATTCCCCCTTGTTGAGGGTCATAATTATCCTAATCAATATAGCAACCAATTTCGCCAATAACAGAATTGAATTCTGTTATTGGTGTTTTTATTCTTTCTGTCATTTATTTTTAATAAAAAATCATTAAATTCGACAGAGCCTAACCGTATTGGCTATATGATTAACGTCACCTGCAAAAAATTCATTACCAGTCAATGGATGGAAACTAAATATCATGCGAAATTATATTATGGCTACTTTATTACTCTCTGCTACTTTTGTAACACATGCTAATTCAGTCACTTCAACGACGCCCCTTCAGGCACCGCAAATTATTGCCCATCGAGGCGGAACGGCTGATGCCCCTGAGAATACAATTCCAGCCATCAAAAAAGCATTGTCTAATGGGGCTAATGCAATCTGGATAACACTACAGTTATCAAAGGATAATATTCCCGTATTGTACCGCCCTACTGATCTTAAGGAATTAACCAATAAATCAGGAAAAGTTTCTGACTATACCGCACAACAACTCGCCGACGTTGATGCCAGTGTTAATTATAATAAAAAACATAATATTCAACCTAAATCAGCTGCACACATTGGCATCCCTACGCTGGATGAAGTATTGAAAGCATTCCCGACAACAACATTTTACCTCGACATTAAATCACCAGATGCAAACCCGGTAATATTTGCCAAAGCACTACAAAAAACACTGGAAGCAACCACTAAAGGCGAAAATAACCGGCCAGGCAGAACCCGAGTTTACTCAACCAATGATAGTTATCTGAAAGCATTGGATGCGGTTAATGAGAAAAGTGATGCTGCACATCAAATTCAGCGTTTTGAAAGCCGTGACTTTACTCGAACGCAGCTAGCCAATATTACGATGGATCATAAGTGTGAATTACCCGCAGATAATAAAGAACGCTGGTATGGTCTGGAATTACACCGCAATGTTGAGGTAGTGGAAAAATACACGCTAGGTGAAGGGCGTTCTAAAGCCGTATTAAGCTGGGATAAAGAGGCCGTTGACTGTTTTCGTAAGAATACAAATGCACATATTATTTTCTTCGGAATTAATACCCCTGAAGATTATAAGAAAGCGAAAGAGTTAGGCGCTAATGGTGTGATGGTAGACTCCCCAAGCCAATTTAAAAAGATAGTCCAAGACAATAAATAATTAGAATATCTCTACTCACCCTCGCCCCACTATTCATTGAGCGAGGGTGATTAGATGCAGTAAGGCAATTTAGGCTCCCGCTATAGAATACGATACTGTTCCAGAGCTTTCTGTCGAGCGGTCTCTTTAGCTAACCGTTTCTTGCGCGAATCACAAGGCTCGGGGCAATCACACACTTTTTCCATACCCAAAGCCCCGATACCGCCACAACTGCCCTGTAAGGTTTTACGTTTTACAATATAACCCAGCGACATCCCAGCAATGACCAAGAGGAAAAAGACAAAAGACGCGATAAAAACAGTCAACATAGCTCTCTCCTATCAAAGCCGCTTTTGTAGATACGGTTTGAATGACTCAGAAGAATGTTCTTCAAAGCCCTCGTCGGTTTTCACTATCATAAATACCGGAATACCCAATAAATTAGCCAATGCCATCCCCCGCTCTGGCCCAAGAACACCTAACCCAGTCGAGAGTCCGTCGGCTGTTATACAATTTGGGTCTAAAACAGTAATGGAAACTAAGCGATGGTTAATTGGCCGACCGGTTTCAGGATCAATGGTATGTGAGTAGCGCACGCCATTCTGTTCAAAGTAATTACGGTAATCACCGGAAGTCGCGATCGCCATTCGACCGGGCTCAATAATCTCTTGCGCACTTTGCTCTGACCCTGCAACAGGTTTTTCAATAGCAATGCGCCAAGGTTTATTCTCCCCATTATTGCCACGAGTCCGAACTTCGCCGCCAATGTCGACCATATAGTTATCGATATTCTGCGCTTCCAAATATTCGGCAACGACATCGACCCCATATCCTTTAGCTATAGCAGAAAGATCAACATACAGTTCAGGAATGCGTTTGATCAAAGCACCATTTTCTACGGCAAGCTTATCAATCCCCGTCCATCCACGGCGCTGGGTGATTTCAGCATCTGTAGGCACCACATTTGGCCGCCCTTCTGGGCCGAAGCCCCATAGATTAACCAACGGCCCGACAGTCACATCCAACGCCCCGTCAGTCAGACGGTTAATACGAATCGCCTCACGTACCACCTTGGCGGTTGCAACAGAAACAGGAAATGGCGTATCCACTTTCTGACTTTTATTGAAACGACTCAGTTCGGAGTTCGGCCGATAAGTCGACATTTGATCGTTAACCTGTTCCAGTTCGCGATCTATCTCCTGCTGTAACTTTTTCGGGCTGAGGGTTGATGAGTCACTCATATATTTGATTGAATATGAGGTCCCCATGGTTTTACCTTCAAGGTTGATTTGCTCCGGGCCACAACCGGTTAGCAGCAAAATCCCCATAGCAGCCATTAGCCAATGCATTATATATTTTCGCGCTATATGTCTTTGCACAATATCCCCCATTACTGTAGAAATTCGAGTGGCGGCAAATCAGCCACCGAAGTCGTCGAGCATAATGTTTTCATCTTCCACGCCAAGGTCTTTTAACATCTTGATGACTGCCGCATTCATCATTGGTGGGCCACACATATAGAATTCACAATCTTCAGGTGCCGGATGATTTTTAAGATAATTTTCTAATAACACGTTGTGAATGAAGCCGGTATAACCCGTCCAATTATCTTCTGGCTGCGGATCAGACAAAGCCACATACCAACGGAAATTATCATTCTCAGCTTGTAACTGATCAAAATCTTCTTCATAAAACATCTCGCGCCGTGAACGCGCACCATACCAGAAGCTGATTTTGCGCTTCGAATGCAGCCGTTTAAGCTGATCAAAAATATGCGAGCGCATTGGGGCCATACCCGCGCCGCCGCCAATAAAGATCATTTCCGCATCAGTCTCTTTGGCAAAAAACTCACCAAACGGCCCGGAAATAACCACTTTATCACCCGCTTTTAGCGACCAAATATAGGAAGACATGATTCCTGGTGGGGCATCCGGCACTGACGGTGGCGGCGTGGCAATACGCACATTCAGCATAATAATGCCGCGCTCTTCTGGATAGTTTGCCATGGAGTAGGCGCGCACTGTCGATTCCGTCACCAGTGATTCAAATCGGAATAAATTGAATTTATCCCAGTCACCTCGATATTCCTCCGGCACATCAAAATCAGCATATTTTACCGTATGGGGTTCAGCCTCAATTTGGATAAAGCCCCCCGCACGGAATGGCACCACCTCACCATCCGGTATTTTAAGCTTCAGCTCTTTGATAAATGTGGCTTTATTATCATTAGAGATAACCTCACATTCCCACTTTTTCACCCCAAAGATTTCTTCCGGCAATTCAATTTTCAGATTCTGTTTCACACTAACCTGACATGCCAGCCGGCAACCTTCTTTGGCTTCCCGCTTTGAAATATGAGAAAGCTCCGTAGGCAGAATATCCCCACCGCCTGCTTTAATTGTTACCCGGCACTGCCCGCAAGAGCCCCCACCGCCACACGCGGAAGAAACAAATATGCCATGGCTGGAAAGCATGTTGAGCAACTTGTCCCCCGCCGGAGCGGTGAAACTCTTATCTGCATCCTCATTTATATCAATTTTAATATCACCGGTATTCACCAGCTTTGACTTGGCAAATAAAATCATCACCGTCAATGCCAATACAATGAGGGTGAACATGACTACGCCCAGAATTATTTCCATGAATTATTCCTGCCTTTATAGGTTCACACCGGAGAAAGACATAAACCCTAAGGCCATCAATCCGGTAGTGATAAAGGTGATCCCTAACCCCTGTAAACCCGCAGGTACATTGGCATATTTCATTTTTTCGCGAATACCCGCTAACGCGACAATGGCTAACATCCAACCGATACCGGAGCCAAATCCATACACAATAGATTCAGGGAAGTTGTAATCACGCTGGGCCATAAATGACACACCACCGAAGATGGCGCAGTTCACCGTAATCAGTGGCAGGAAAATGCCCAATGCGTTGTACAGTGCCGGGAAATAGCGATCAAGAATCATCTCCAAAACCTGTACAATGGCGGCAATTACGCCAATAAAAGTGATGAAATTCAGGAAACTGAGGTCAACACCTTCAACCAATGCCCCATCCCGCAGAACCAGGTTATAAACCAGATTGTTAGCAGGTACCGAAATGCCCAAAACCACCGTTACCGCAATGCCCAGGCCAAAGGCAGTCGAGACTTTCTTGGAAACTGCGAGGAAAGTACACATCCCCAGAAAGAATGCTAATGCCATATTCTCGACAAACACTGCGCGGACAAACAGACTGATGTAATGTTCCATCGTCAATTACTCCTTCTCAATCTGCGCAGGTTTCAGGGTTCGCAGGCCCCAAATCAGCAAACCAATAATAAAGAATGCACTAGGTGCCAACAGGAACAATCCATTAGGCTGATACCAACCGCCATTCTGGACAGTTTCCAGCACCGTCACACCAAACAATTTACCTGAGCCAATTAACTCTCGGACAAAACCCACCAGCACTAGCACCACGCCATAGCCCAAGCCATTGCCGATACCATCCATAAAGCTTTCGATGGGTGGCGATTTCATCGCATAAGCTTCAGCACGCCCCATCACAATGCAGTTAGTGATAATCAAACCAACAAAGACTGATAGCTGTTTGGATATCTCATAGGCATAGGCGCGTAGGATCTGATCCACCACAATCACTAGCGAAGCGATAATCACCATCTGCACAATGATGCGCACACTGTTTGGAATATGGTTGCGAATCAGTGAGATGAAGAAGCTTGAGAACGCCGTAACCAAGGTGACAGCCAGTGTCATCACTAAAGCGGTTTCCAACTTGGTAGTGACTGCCAGTGCTGAACACACACCCAAAATTTGCAGTGCAATCGGGTTGTTATCAAATAACGGCCCCAATAAAACCCGTTTAATCTCTTTACCGTCAGCCATTTTTTAACGCCCCTTCGCGCACTTTTTTCAGGAACGGGCCAAAACCGTTTTCACCAAGCCAAAAATCAAAGCTGTTTTGTACCCCATTGGAGGTCAGCGTAGCACCGGATAAACCATCTATGGCATGGGGATCGTTAGCTGGCGCTCGCCCTTTAACAATACGAATGGCCGGTTGCCCTTGGTCATCAAATAACCGCTTACCAATCCATTGGTTACGCCAAATAGGGTTCTCGATTTCCCCCCCCAACCCCGGGGTTTCACCTTGATCGTAATAGGTGATACCGCGTACAGTTTTGCCGTCGGTGTCGATTGCGACAAAGGCATACATCATTGACCACAAACCAGAACCGTAAATCGGTAACACGATTTTGTTTATCTGCCCGCTGTCATCGCGTACCAGATAAATTTCAACCACATTCGCTCGACGGCGAATACCGGCCATATCCTGTGCTGGTGTCAGTGCAATACTCATTTGGTTATCACGCAGTGCCTGCACGCGATCAAAGGTTGCCGGATCTTGTTGAATAAACTCACCGCTCTGCAAATCCAGCAGGCGTGGTTCAATCCGCTGCGCAAACTCACTCTGTACTTCTTCTGCTGGCATTCTCGGTTGCAGTAATCCTGCCACTGCCAGAATATTGCGTTGCTTATCAAGTAAGCGCTGTTCTTGTTGCTTAGCTTTCA